>CANQSN010000034.1 GCA_947626505.1 uncultured Lachnospiraceae bacterium | reverse complement strand
TCTTCCTTGCTTCATAAAATGAAACCTCCTTTTAAATTAAAATTTTATCCAAACAATAATATAACAAAAGCAGCTATAAACCGCAACGCTAACTTTCTTATACTATTGAAAGATATCTAATAATCCAATCCCTTCATCATTTACAAACTTTTCTATGTTATAAAGCGCCATAACATCCGTTATCTCTTTATGCTTATTAAGCAGCGAGTCGACGGAATCGCTGTAATATCTTAAATCTATCATAATAATGCGTCTGTAATCCTTTAACAAAAACGGAACAAAGCTGTTTGCATATGAATCCTTTAAAAGCAGCAGCGTCTTATCATTATCAGCAACGGTGTCAATTGTAATTAAAGCTGTGTTTCCTCCTAAAAAAATACGGTATTTGTCCGCTTCATTCTCTATTTCTTCCGGAAAATAAACAGAGTCCGATACAAGCTCTCCATTATTTTTATCTATTTTTATACCTTTTTCATCTGCGCTGTGATAAAGCTCCACTACATCCGGCTTTACAGCCATGCTAATCTTATTATAAGATGTTCCGTAAAAATCGTCTGCAATCTTCTCTCGCTCGTAATCCTCTATATCCGGCTTACTGATACCTCTCCAATCACAAAACTTCTCATAAGCATAATACGCTCCAAGGGTTGTCCAGTGGTGGTCTGTCCTGTAATATATATACTCGTCGTCATGCTTCTTTAATGTGTCTCTCAAATACAGCAGCGTATCTTTATTGTTAAGCTGTTCTGCAATATTATCAATCACCCTGTCTTCATCATAAGGCTTTGCATGCTTTGGAAGCTTATTTGTCAGTACGTTTGCCTTTCCCGAAACCGTAAGCAGACTGACATGCCCGCTTCCAAGCTTCTCCTCCATCTTGTTCATAAATTCCGCCAGCAGATAACAGTTGTCTTCAATCATGCTGTTATCAAAATCCCCATCATCATACTTCTCCAGCAGATAACCATCTTTTCCGATGTATACTCCATTTACATCCTGTCTTCCAGTTGTTTTGGCAATTCCTGTCGCCATTGCTACAAAAGCTTCTCTCATGGGAAACTGGTCGTTTATATAATTTTCGTAACTCTCCTGATAATCTCCAGCCAGAACATCTTCTATATAAAAATCCGGCAGCAGCTCAAGAAAACGATTCTCCTTATCAGAATATTCCTGTTTTGGCTTAAAAACCGAAACCGCCATTGTAATCCCAAGAACAGAACAAAAAATTATTGTTATCAGTAAGTTTGCTTTTTTCATAAATCATATTCCCCCTTAAAACCTGAAATACAAAAACGGGTTGTAAGAAGAATTAACCAGCAGCGCAACAGATATGCATAAAACTGCCAGCATATATATAATAGAGAAAGCCGCCCTCGGTATCTCCTTTTTAAACAGCGCAATACTCTTAACCGTTTTTGCTGCAAGGGAAGTAGAACCGATTATAGCAATAATAAAAATAAATCCATATGATAACAGCATATATAAAGCCTCGCTGTTCCAAATACCGTCAATGGCGCCTCCAAACATTGCTCTCATGTAAGCCTTGCTGTCCGTCATGTCGTTCCACGAAAATATCGCCCACCCTAGCATTACAAAAAACAGGGTATATATTCTGCCGACAAATGAAGGCAGCTTTTTAAGCCATTTTAAAAGTACAAACTTTTCCAGCGCCAGCAGCGCGCCATAATAAATTCCCCACAACACAAAATTCCAGTATGCGCCATGCCACAATCCTGTCAACAGCCACACAACCAAAAGATTTATCATTTGCCTTTTCAAACCTTTTTTGTTGCCGCCTAACGGTATATAGACATATTCCCTGAACCATGTGCCAAGTGAAATATGCCATCTCCTCCAAAACTCTGTAATACTTTTTGATTCGTATGGATAATTGAAATTTTCAAGGAAATGAAATCCAAACATTTTGCCTAAACCTATTGCCATATCGGAATATCCTGAAAAATCAAAATATATTTGTAAAGTAAACGCTATTATGCCAAGCCATGCTCCGCCTGTTGACAAATGCTCCGGCAAAGCGGTAGAAAGCTCATGCCACACTATTCCAAGCTGATTGGCAATCAGTACTTTTTTTCCTAATCCGGTAATAAAACGCAGAACCCCTTCGGAAAAAACATCTGCATTTTCCTTACGGTTATCAAGCTGGTCTGCAACTGTTTTATATCTTACTATCGGACCTGCAATCAATTGCGGAAACAATGCTACATATGCGCCAAAGGAAATAAAATTCTTTTGAACCTTTGCATCGCCTCTATATATATCTATAGTGTAAGACATAGTTTGAAACGTATAAAAAGAAATCCCGATTGGCAGCGCCAAATCCATAGTCATAAAATCAAACGGGGTTACTGCATTTATTGTTTCAATTATAAAATCTGCATATTTAAAAAAGCCTAAAAGACTTAAGTTTATCACAACAGAAATAATAACTGAGCGCTTCGCTCTTTTTAAATTATCTTGAGCTTTATAATAAGAAACTCTGCGCCCCGCTATATAATCTACTATTGTGGAAAACAGAATCAGCGCCACATAAACAGGCTCGCCCCACGCATAAAATATAAGGCTTGCTGCAAATAGTATAAGATTCCTGCAATTTCTTGGCGCTATATAATAAAGCAGCAGAACTAATGGCAAAAATCGAAACAAAAATATAAGACTACTGAATACCATGTAAGCTTCCTCTCAACTAAATCTTCTTTTTGAGCGCCCGAACAGCCTTCATATTGGTAAAAGAACTGTCGCTTAAGGAAACATACCATGCATAGTTGCCCGAATAACCTACTTTACCTGCTCTTACAATCTTTTTCTGGTCAGAATCCAAGTAGCTGTCTTTTTTGTTAGCCTTTAATGTATCTGCAAATTCATTCTTAATTGCTTTTGCATTTTTCTTTGAGCCGGCGTTGACAATGCATACGCAATATACCTGCTCGTTATCGGCAGCAAAATAAAAATCCTTCACCTTCTTGCGGTTGGAATATGTAACAAATGTGCATGTACTCTTTTTAGATACCTTCTTTGCGCCGCTGCTGCACACCTTCTTCACTGCGCCATAAAGCGTGCTGCAGCTAGTTTCTGCATGAGCTGTGGGAACAATACTGCACAATAATGTAATAATTAAAACCATAGATACCGCTAATGATATGTATTTTTTTGTATTTTTCATATTGTTATCTCCTATATGTATTTCTATACCAATCTTCCATCGCTTGCATTAATAATCAATCGACTTGTCGTACTTCTCTAGCAACTCGGCAAACTTGTTGTATCCGCTAGCGTTCCAATGAACGCCATCCGGACTTCCGCCTTTAAGATATCCATCCTTATCTTTAAAGGAGGCTGTAAAATCATAATATCGGCAGTGGTATTTGTCTGCCAGCCCCTTCACCATCTTGTTAAACGCCGGAATCTGTTTAAAGCCTATCTTCTGCGCCGCTATTCTCCTGCTTACCGGAGATATAGGCAGAATTACAATGTCGGCTTCCGGACAAGCCTTTTTAAATTTCTTAATTATCTCTTCATAATTCTTAATCATATCGGTCTTTCTTCGGTAATGCACTTCGTTCATACCGAGCATAACATATATCCGATATGGCTTATAGGAAATAACCTTACCAACTCCCGTCTTGCCGCCAAATACGCTTTTATTCTGAAATGTCAGAGTTCCGAGTCCTTTATATGCAACCACCTTCTTGCTGCCGCCTATATTAATGCGGTCTACACTCCTATATATAGATAAACCCGTCATAATGGAGTCGCCCGCAAATACTGTGGTTCTATGGTACTCCTTAGTTTTCTTTGCAACAGCTTTGCAAAGCTCACTATCCCACTCGGAATTCTTCTTCTTATAGCATGTTTTAATTCTGTAATAATACTTTGTATTCTTTTTTAAACCTTTGTTTATGTAGTGAGTCTTTTTGGTTGTCTTTATAAGCTTATAATTGCCTTTCTTTTGCTTGCAGCGGTATATCTTATAATACTTTGCCCGCTTTCTCGCTTTCCACTCTAAACGCAAAGAATGCGAGTCATAACGGGTAATCGTAAGCTCTTTGACCGGCTGACGCTTCTTTCCTGCGTCTGCGGTATGGCAATTGGCGCTAAGACACAAAAAAACCGCCATAACAAATATAACTATTTTTTTCGCTTTCATCATATCCTCTGACCTTTACTATATATTGCCTTTGCCTTCATTGCGGTGCTTTTTAATTATCTCCTCAAACCTGCGCTGAGACGCTAAAGTCTCCTCGTCATCGTCTGTCGTTCCCGCTTTTTCTATGCTTGAATTGGCTTCGTCCAATTCCTTAAAAATGTCGGATAAATCTGAGTCGTTGAAAAAATTATTATCTCCCATCGCTTTCCCTCCAACTGTAATATTTCGTCAACCGCTAAATAGTATAGCACATAAAATTACAGTTGAAAATGCTTTTACTAAAAAAAATACATTAATAGCTTTTCCATATTACAGCCATTCTGCTTGTCCCACTCTTATCTTTATAATGAATATAAAACTCCCAAAAATCCTTTGGCATTTTACCATTTTTTATCTTTTTCGGGGCAACCGACCATGCGCCCTGTGGAACATATGTAACCTTTTTTAATTTGAAGCCTTTTCTCATTTTTATTTTAAATGTTTTCGATGACATATATTTGTAATCTGACTTCTTTAAAATACCGCTTTTTTTCCCTGTTGTCCCTTTATCTGCAACTAATAGGTTTTTATTAAATTTTTTGGCATAATCCTTATTGCCAACCTTAAATGATGTAAATGGATTAACATATTTTTCTACCTTAACATTATATTCATATTGAAACACCTTGCTGTCTTGTTCCAAAACAACTGTTAAAATAAAATTTCCTGCCTTTTTAGGGTAAATTGTATAACCATCTTTGTCAACAGCAATATTGGTTGCATTCTCCTTTGTACCGCTTATTAATACTTTTTTATCTTTGTCTGCATTGCTGTCATAATAACCTATGCTAACAGCTTTTTCCTTGTTCGCATAAATTTTTATGTTTGCAAATTCAGACATATTTTTTATCTTAAATTCCTTTGTCTCAAACGGATATATACTCTTTTTAGGCATTTTTTTAAATACCGGTGAAATCGCCCTTACTGTAACTGCATATACATGACTGGACACTGTATTACCCGCACTGTCATTTACCGTGACAGTAATGTTTGCTGCGCCCGCTGACTTTGCCTGTATTGTTAAATCCCCATAATATGTGCCTTTACCTTTTATTTTGTCTAAATTCTTTGCATATTCATTTCCCTTAAAAGAGATGGAATTCTCCGGCCCACAATACTCAGAAGTATTCTTCGTTACTTTCTTATAACATATTCCTGCTATCTCCCCATTATCGCTTGTAATTGTTACTGTTGTGTCAGTACGAACCCCTGTAATCCCCTTTATCTTATACATTGTTTCTTCTTGTGTGTCGCTGTCGCTGGCGGAATCCAAAGTAACGGTGGTAGGAGATGCTTCAGCATAACAGGTAACTGCTCCGGCGCCCATGCACAATACTAAAAACAAAGCCAATACCATACCTATATTTTTTACTTTCAAAATCATACTTGTCTGTTTCATGTTTATCCTCCTTAATTACATTACTGTTTTCTTTAAAAGTTTTTTATATTTATTCTTCTTTCCGGCAAGAACTTTAATCGTTTACACTTTTCTTCTCCCTACCGGATGCAGCCTGTAGCTTTTATATGATACATTATAATATTTATTAAAACCTCTTGCCTCTGCAAATAACGGATCATACACCCTTCCGTCAATCTCTGTCCAGCCATGTCCCGTATCATGGCATATGTACACTTCCTTATAACCGACCTCCTTTGCCAAAAATGCAAATGCCGCCGCATCCGATACACAACAGCCTGACTTTTTCTCAAATATATCATTTGCAAATGTTGTCTCCCAGCCGCTCTTGTTCATAATGGGCTTCATTAATCTATACCTCTTATATGGAAAAGGAAAAATCCACTTAAAACACTTTTTTAACTTTTCTTTTTTAGTATCAAATGGCGACGTGACTTTTAACATTATCTTTCTTGCTGTAATCATTGTTTTTATTTTTTCAATATTTTCTTTGCTTGCCTTTGCCACTCCGCTTTTACCTATCTTTATGCCATCAACATTGCATTTTCTCATCATAACTCCGCTGCTGCGATTAAAATAATAATACTTACCCTTTATTTTCTGCCAGCCCTCTGCTATTCTGCCATTTTCATCAATGTAGTATGTTTTTTTACCTGTTTCATAAAATTGTTTTTTTGTAAATTCATTTTCTGTATCCAAATATACATTGGCGTGATTAAAATTATCTTCGGCGCAAACATATGTGATTGGCGCTGTAACCGGTAATAAACAAAAAATTATTTCTATATAATAACAGTCTTTTCTTCACTGTCTAAAATCCTTTCATTTCTAAAATTTCTGATATATACATAATCAGTTTCTATTATGAAATACTATATTCTATGTATCTCTTAATGAGCCCATTAGCGTTCTCTACGAGGGATAGTATAATTCTCTTTCTGACAATTGTCAACACTTTATATTCTATTTATGATAATCAAAAGGAGCTGATATTATGGCATTACCGTCGGGTGTACTGGGCGCTGCTATCAAGTCTGCCAGGCTTGAAAACAACCTGTCCCAGGAAAAATTAGCAGAATTAATTGACATTACCCCAATCCATTTAAAGCATCTCGAAAGCGAGCATCGCAAACCTTCTGTTGATGTACTTTTTAAACTAGTGGAGGTGCTTCATATTTCCCTCGACCACCTTTTGTTACCGGAAAAAGATTTGCCGCATTCGGAAATTTACATCAAGGCAAGGTGCTTGTTAGAGCAATGCACTGAGCAGGAACAGGAAATATTAATAGACATTATGAAATCTTTCAAAAAACATTTGTAACTAAAAACGGTTTGTCAATAGCGCAAACTATTCTTTCTATATTATAATTATATAGTATTTTACAATTGTTTTAAAATTGATGTAAGTATTTCATCTGCAGCCTCTGCTTTACTCATTTTAGGAAGATTCCTTGTTTCTTCTCTTGTAATCAGAGTTACTATATTAGTATCTGTGCCAAATCCCGCCCCTTCCTGCTTAAGGTTATTTGCCACTATCATATCAATATGTTTACCGGAAAGCTTTGCTTTAGAGTTCTTTACCATATCCTGTGTTTCCATTGAAAATCCGCACAAAAACGGAAAATGCCCTTTTGCTCCGGAGCTTTCCTGCTCTATCTCCACCTTACGTTTTCCCAAAGTTCCTAAAATATCCCATGTTCTTACAAGCGGTATACTCATATCACCGTCAGTTTTTTTCACTTTTTCTAAAGCAGTCTCGCTTGGACGGTAATCCGCCACTGCTGCCGCCTTAATTATAATATCCTGTGTAAATGCCTCGCCCATAACTGCATTGTACATATCCTCGGCAGAAGTTATAGAGATTAACTTTACAAATGGCGGCGGCGTTAGAAAAACCGGTCCGCTTACAAGAGTAACCTTTGCCCCTCTAAGCATAGCCTGTCTTGCTAATGCATATCCCATTTTACCCGTACTGTGATTCGTTATATAACGCACCGGATCTATGGCTTCCTCAGTGGGACCTGCTGTAACTAAAATCTTTTTGCCGGATAAATCCTTTTCGCAGGCTGCTTCTTTTATGATATATTCATATAACATCTCCGGTTCCGGCATTTTTCCTTCCCCGCTATCCCCACAGGCAAGATAACCCGCTGCCGGATTGATAATATGCATACCATAACTCTCACAGATTTTTAAATTGTTCTGCACAATAGGATTTGTAAACATATTGGTGTTCATGGCGGGAGAAATATAAATAGGCGCTTTACATGCCAGTACGGTTGTAGTCAGCATATCGTCAGCTATCCCATGAGCCAGCTTACCTATTACATTTGCCGAAGCTGGTGCAATCATCATAATATCCGCCTTTTTTGCAAGACCTACATGATTTACATGAAATTCAAAATCCCTGTCAAATGTATCCACCAGACACTTATTGTTTGTAAGCGTTTCAAATGTAATTGGGTTAATAAAATTAGTTGCGTTTTTTGTCATAATTACATGCACGTCTGCATGAGCCTTTACAAGCATACTGGCAAGGCTTGCAATCTTATATGCGGCAATAGAACCTGTAACTCCCAGCGCCACAGTTTTTCCTTTTAACATATCAGTCCTCTCCTTTGTCACTCCTTCGCTGGCGTCTGGTCAGCAAGCTTACCATGCTTTTCGTAATTGGCTACCCTGATAATCTTGTTGTCGTCGTCAATAAATACCACGTTCGGTTTATGCTTCTTTGCCTCGTCGTGCGTCATGGAAGCATATGCCATAATAATGATTTTATCCCCAACCTGCACCTTCCTCGCTGCCGCTCCATTTAAGCAAATCATACCGGAGCCCCGCTCGCCTGCGATTGTATATGTTTCAAATCGTTCTCCATTATCCACATCTGCAATCTGTACATATTCATACTCCAAAATGCCCGCCGCATCAAGTAAATCTTCATCAACTGTAATACTTCCCACATAATCAAGAGCTGCCTCTGTCACTGTGGCGCGATGTATTTTACCCTTTAACATTGTAATATTCATAAGTAACTCCTTCCTACTTGTACTGATTTTAAGCGATTCGTTCACTCCGCCTTATCGTTTCAGCCTGCATAAACGTTATCTATAAGTCTTGTTTTTCCAATGTAAACAGCGATAGCGCAAAGCACCGGCCGGTCAATAATCTCAACCTGCTGCATTGTAAGCTGGTCTACAATTTTTACATAATCAATCCTTGCCAGAGGTTCTGCTTCAATAAGCTCTTTCATTGCAGAAATTATTTTCAAACAGTCCTTCTCACCATTCTCCATCATTTCTTTTGCAAGCCTGACAGCTTTACTTAAAATTAACGCAGCCTGCCTCTCTTCTTTTGACAAATATGTGTTACGCGAGCTTTTTGCCAGCCCGTCTTCTTCTCTTATAATAGGACATCCCACAATCTCAATATCCATATTTAAATCGTCTGCCATATGACGGATTACCGCAAGCTGCTGAGCATCCTTTTCTCCAAAATAAGCCCTGTCCGGCGTCACAATATTAAACAGCTTGCTTACTACAGTACACACTCCCCGAAAATGTACCGGCCGGCTTAATCCGCATAACTCCTCTGTCAATACCGTCATATCCACAAAAGAAGAAAAACCCTTGTGATACATCTCCTCAGGCTCAGGATGGAAAATTAAATCTGCCCCCAATTCTTCGCAAAATGCCGCATCCTTATCAAGGTCTCTTGGATAACTTTCTAAATCCTCTTTAGGTCCAAATTGCATAGGATTTACAAAAATACTTACCACTACTTTATCATTCTGTTCTCTAGCTTTCGTAATAAGGCTTCCGTGGCCCTCATGCAGATAACCCATAGTCGGTACCAATCCAACGCTTTTATTCTGCTTTTTCCATGTCTTTACATACTCCCTAACCTCTGCCACTGTACTTACAATTTTCATTTTTCTCCTCCTTACTTAAGCCTTGGTTATTCGATGGGTAAGAATAACAACAAGACAAAAAATCCATTCATCTTACTGCTCCGGTACCACTGCAAAAAATACAAGGTCGCTCACAGAATCATTGATAAGGCTATGGGTATGTCCCTTAGGACAATAATGGCACATGCCCTCGCTTATCCGCTCATCGCCGCCATCATATTTTACCACGCCCTCACCGCTTAAAACATATATAACCTCGCTGCTTGTATCATGGGTGTGCATACCTATTGTTGCATTTGGCTTCAGTCTTCCATGTAAAATCCTGTTACTGCCATCGAAAAACATCTTTGCCTCAAGCTCTTTCTCTCCACACTTAAAATGCGGAATAATCTCCGCTTCCATCTCATTAAAATTAATTATCATTTATTAACATCTCCCATTTAATATAATTTCTCAATCACATCATCATCAATCTTAAAGGTATGTTCTTCTGCAGGGAAACTTCCCTCCCTTGTCTCTTTAATATAGTCGTTTATACCCTTACGCATCACTGCGCCAACATCTGCAAATTGCTTGACAAACTTCGGTTTAAAATCACTGAAAATTGCAAGAGCATCCTGATAAACAAGAACCTGCCCATCGCACCCTTTCCCTGCGCCAATGCCAATAGTAGGAATATTAAGCTTCCCTGAAATCAATTCCGCAAGCTTTGCCGGCACACACTCAAGCGTCACTGCAAATGCTCCTGCCTCCTGAACAGCATAGGCATCCTCAAGTACCTTCTTAGCCGTATCATCATTTTTCCCCTGAACCTTAAATCCGCCAAAAGCGTTGACGCTCTGCGGCGTCATTCCTATGTGAGCCATAACGGGAATAGACGCTGCTGTAATTGCTTTAATCTGCTCAGTAACAGCCGCTCCACCCTCAAGCTTCACGCAATTTGCATGTCCTTCTTTTATCAGCCTGCCTGCATTCATAACTGCATCCCTGACTCCGGTCTGGTAAGACATAAAAGGCATGTCCCCAACAATCAATGCGTTCTTAGCGCCTCTTGCAACACAGGCGGTATGGTGAATCATATCTTCCATTGTAACAGGCAATGTGTCCTCATACCCCATCATCACCATACCCAAACTATCTCCAATAAGGATTCCGTCAATCCCACATTCATCCATCAGCTTGGCAGTAGAATAATCATACGCTGTCAGCATAGTAATCTTCTCGCCTTTATTCTTCATTTCCTGAAATGTTGCAATAGTGTTCTTCATTTTGATAGAACCTCCTTCATCTCGCTATAATCATAGTCTGCATGTTTCTCTTTACCAATTCCTATTAACACTTTCGTAAAGTTCTTATAAACTGCTGTCAGTATTTCACTATCAAGTCCGCTGCCCTCGTCAAGCTTTGCAAATGCCTGCAAATGTTTCCTAACCGTATCGACGTCATTGCGCTCTACCGGACCTGTCAAAGCATCCGCTGCACCTCTGTTTACAACATTTTTTACATTATTAACAAAAATAGGCGCCAGCGCCTTAGCTGCCATCTCGCCTGAAAAACCGCACTCATAAAGCATCTTAACCGCTAAATCATAAAGCCCCACTGTAAAATTACTTGCCACAACTGCTGCCGCATGATACATAGCTTTCGCATCACTTGCCAAATAGCATACCATATTACCGCAGGCTGTAAGCATGTCATAAAGCATCTGCCGCTTTTTACATTCCTGTCCTTCAATTGTAAATACTGCATTGGATAACTCTTTGTAAGAAGTAAGCTTATCGCTTATGGCAAAGAGTGGGTGTACTGAAAAACCAAAAATAGTTTTACCTGTTCCTGAAAAAATATCGGAAGAAAGAGAACCGCTGGCATGGCAAAAAACCTTTGTTTCTATATCCGGCAGCTTACACATATAATCCCATACATCTTTAATCTGTCCATCCGGCACAGTAAGAAACAGGGTATCACTGTCATTCACCAGCTTGTCAATGCTTTCATATGCTTTACCGCCGGTCAATTTTGCTGCCTCGTATGCGGATTGTTCATGGGCGCTTACATAGCCGCTAAGCTTATAGCCATTCTTTTTAAAATACTGTCCAAACGTAAAACCCACTTTGCCGGCGCCAACAAACCCGATGCGCCCCACCGCATTCTTTAATTGTTCATATTTATCCATAACACACCTCCAAATGTTAATTTAACTCAAACTGTAAAGTTTGGTAATTAATATACAATAAGCGTCTCTGCCATATTTTTCTTAAACTGTATTGTACTCATTTGAAAATGTATGAAATAAAAATGCATACGCTGCACTTTCTCAGGTACAGTTTTGGCTTCCCAAATACTATCCGCTTAGAATATAGCATTTATACATATAAAAAGCAAGTATATAATTATATACATTAATAACTTTTATAAGAAAAAAAGAGCAGCGCCATAACGTCTGCTCTCTTTATATCAATATCTGTTTTTTTATGAATAATTTCCTCTCATAGTAGCGTCTTCCACGCTTTCATACCCATACATTCTAACAGTCTGCTCCATAGTTTCATATGCAAGGTTTCTATTCATTTTAAAGAGGCTTACAACAAATCCCCCATAGAGTTTTAACATCTTATCACTGTAGGTAGCAAGCTCGCCTCTAAGGTAAGTTTCATAAGAGGTATCCTCCGGCAAATCCTCACTCGTGTGAATGTTTCTAGCCTGCTTAGCTAACACAGGGAACTTGTGAGCAAACTCCTCCATCCATTTTACCTGAATCTTTACAACCTCCTCTATAATCGCCTGTTTCTCAGGCGGAATCACAGGAAAATTCTTAGATATTTCAGCCCATTTCTCAGGCGCTGTACTCTCCTCCATGCGTCCATACTTTTCCATAATCATATTCCAGCCCCTGTTTAAACTCAATCTGAAGTCCGTTGCATACTGGATAAGCATATCCTGATTCCATGTATTATATTGGCTCGAACGCATAATCTTAAAGGTTTGAAAATCATCCTGACAAGAGGCCCTTCCTCCTTCATTAATAACCTTGTCAAATGCCTCCCATTCCATATTAACAATCTCGTCCACAAGCTGTCCATGCCCTTTGTCCATATATTCAGAACGAAGCAATAACTCCTCTGTATAATGGTCAAGGTAGGAATCCGCATAAAGCTGTCCATTAACCGAAATTAATTGAACGTTGCCGATGTATCCCTGCTCAACCGCCTCTTCAAGTAAATAAGAAGCCAGTTTTTCAACCTCCTGCTCAAAGACCTTATCGTTGTCCTCCTGATGTATATTAAAATCCTCTACAATCCTCTCCACCATAGCGGCCAGCTTAGGACACACCTTAAAATCTCTTGCGCCCTCCCATAACCATTTATCGTGTGGAGCATAAGTTCTATTTAATAAATATCCAATTCTTAACGCCTGCTTCAATCCGCTAAACACAGATAAAGACGCCGCCACAAGGTCGCTTCTTTTCTTCATGCGGGCATAGTTATACTGAAGTCCTTGGCTGAATTTAGCAAACGCCTCCGCCAGCTTAATAGTAATTGCACAATCATCAAAATATCCTTCCAAAAATTCTCTAAGCTCTGAAAATTCCCATCGTATATCCAGCCAAACCTCTCCGTTAATCACAGCCGCCAGTCTCTCCTCCGGAATAGCAATAAGCTTATCCCTTGAGATATCTCCTTCCTCCATCCACTCTAAAAATGCATCTCTCCCAAGATATCTCTGGTAAAATTCAGATATACGCTGAACTCCCATACGGTCTTTTGCTTGTTTTGTAATAGTACGCTTAAAGCCTTTATATTCTTTTGGAAGCTTATCATAATCTGCTTTAAGTTCTTCCCCAATCTCGTCATATAAATCATCATCAATCCAAATCATAAAACCCGGCCCAAAATCATGGTCTCTTGACCATTTATCATCCCAGCCAAAACAGTCAGAACCTTCGCCCACCAAACCAACTGCTATATCGTCTAAGTATTCCTCATACTTCTCTGTCAGCATTGGAAGACCATATTCCTTATAATATTCCCTGCATAAATCCATGCCCTTCTTAGAAGAAACGCCGCCATGTTCTTTAATATTACCTGCTGTTAAATGTTCATCTGTCATTGTGGAAAATGCTTTATCAATTGTATCAAGCTTTTCCATCACATTATTCAGATATTCCTTCATGCGGTAGTAATAATCCGTTTCCCCAAGAGTAGACTGTATAGCGGTCATTCCCTTTTCATAACACATTAAAGCCTGATTATAATCCTTTTTCTTCTCATAAATCTGCCCCATCGCCATTATAGCGGCAGCATAATGAGTATCCGTTACATGCAGCTTTTCAAATATATTAATTGCATTTTTTGCATAAGTCTCAATATTCTTATGAAAATCACCTGAATTAACGCCCTGATTATTCAGATAATCTTCCTCTTTATCTGTATAAGCGATAGCAAGCATGGAATTGGCAAGGTTTGTATAGGTCACTGCCAGCTCCCATTCTTTATCGCTGTATAATAATACAATGTCCAAAGCCTTATTTAAACAATCAACAGCCTTCCCATAATCCTCCATTTCCTGATATAAAAGGCTCTCATTATTATATAGGCTTGCATAATTAAAATCACTCTCTTTAAACAGCTCGTTATACATCTCCTCCGCCTGCTGATAAGTAGAAAGCGAATCCTCAAGATGCCCTGCTGCACGCAAAGCATTTGCCACATTAAGCAAGGTAGTTGCATGGGCAACGCTGCCTGTCATAGACGTCTCGCCTATTAACCTAACAGCCTCCCTCCCATATCCAAGAGATGCTTCGTAATCGCAAATCTCCCTGCAAAATCCCATCATCTCATTAAGAATAGAAAGCATACTACCGTAATCTGACTCATTCTCTGCACTTTTAAGAGCATGGGTTAAATATGGAATTACCTCTTCGTTTTTTGAATCCTCAACTAGTTTGTCTAACCCTTCCAACACCTTATTAATATCCATCTGCCATACCTCGCTTTCAGCTCTTATGTATCTATTACTTCTTAACCCTATATAGGATCTCTCCCTAACACGATACTTTTACTTATTGCCACTGTCTTTTTATTTTACCTTTTCTATTAGAAAAAAGCAATGCTTTTACTTAGGATAGTCGCCTGTTTTTACCGAAAAAAACAAGGAACATCAAAATTGATATTCCTTGCGTCCTGTATTATTTGCCTTTTGCCATAGCAGCCTTATGCTTATAAAGCTGTGTTATCTAAGGTCAACAAGCCTTATTGCCCATGCTCTGTCAGTCGGATAATTGCATTCTTCATCCTTCACAGATGAAAACTGAACATAAGCGTAAGTATTATAAAATGCAATTCCTGACGACATAGCCGGAAGCTTAATCTTCTTTTTATTTGCATTTTTCTTAACTGTTTTAGCAGTAGTACTCCAAGTCGGCAAATACGTTCTGATTTGGGAAACATACCCCACTGTACCCTTTTGCTTCTGGTTAGAGCGCAGCGTATACAAATATCCGCTGGAATCAATGTTTATCGCCCTTACCTTTGACAGCATCTGCATTCTCTTTTTATAAGTCAATGTCGGTTTAGTGGTAGTCTTATTGCCAATCGTATACCCTTCCATATAATTCTTTGAATCGCTATATGAACCAACCCACAGTATACCGTCATAATATCCCATATAGTAAGGATTTTTTACTGTTGTATATACTCCTTTATAAGAAATACTTGCACTGTCAAGTCCGGTACTGATTTTGCTGGTAATTGTACTATATCGCACAAACGCTATATTTGTTCCTGCTGTCATCCAAATATTATTACCGTCAAACGCCATATCGGTTATCTTTTCTTTATTAGGAAGTACAAGCGTCATAACATATTTATGAGTAGAACGTTTCATAACATATATAACTGAATTTTCAACTCCGGTACTATCATATGCGCCAATAAAATAATATTTTTTAGCGCATACATTTCCCTGAGTTATAAAGTTTGCGGAATCAATTCCCTTTACATTAGTAATAGAAACCCCCGGAGTAATAAAAACTTTATTGTGATTTATCTTTTTTGCAATTGCATAATCCTTGTAAGCCGCACTTTTCTTAAAAGCGTCTTTAGTAGAAAAAAGATATGCGCTTGAGCTTGTATTCTTTACTGCTCCCGGAACAACCTTATTCTCCAACGAATCGCCTTCAAAAGTATTACTATAACTTACCCCGTTATCAACAGCCGAAAAAGTAGAGTATGCGCAAACCTTAAAAGTATATTCTGTTCCATTACTTAAGCCCGTTGCTAAATAAGTTGTTTCTGCGGCATTTAACGTACTTATTTTTTCGTAATCCCCACCCGCAGTCTTCTTATAAATATTATAACCGGTTGACTTGACTGCCGGCCAGTTCAGGCGGGCGCACTTATCGCCGGCTACTGCTGTAAGCTGCGTATACGCCGGCTTGCAGCCTGTCTTAATAGACTTCACAACAGCGGAAACATTAGCGCTGTCTCCAACATATGTGAAAATGCGGAAACGATGCGTTGTTCCTGCATTCATATCCGTTGCTGTATAAGTATACATTGAAACCGTACTGTCTGCAAGCACTGTATCCAGCGCATCCCACGCCTTTGTCGTATAATTATATGTCTGTAAAATGTAGCCTGTCGCCCCCGCAACCGGCTCCCACGAAAGCTCAATACTGTTCATGGTCTGATTGCCGACATTTAACTCTTTTACAGGCTGCGGCCCGATTACAGGCGGAGCTTGTGTTGTCGCTTGCGCCTGTGTACTATTTCCGCTGGCATTTGCATTGCCGCTTCCGTCCCCGCTAATATTTGTACCGTTTCCGCTTCCGTCCCCGCTGGCGTTACTTACTGAAGCGCCCGCTGCTTTGACAAAACCTTCATACACCCCCGAAAGATTCATCACCAAAGTCAGCATTAACAGATATGCCATAAACCTTTTGGCACGCTTCACTCTGTTTCTCATATTTCTTCACTCCTTCCAAAATACCACGTATGTGCTATTGCTAATTCAAAATACAATCATTATTCTATATTTCATATGTGTGAGCAAAATGAAGAAAATGTGAAAAATTAGTGATAAAAAAACAGATAATAGACTGCTTTTTACACAAATAAAAAGGCAGTCCATCATAGACAGCCTTTTAGTATACACATTTAAATTTTTGCATAAATAAATGCCCAGACTCGGAATCGAACCAAGGACACAGGGATTTTCAGTCCCTTGCTCTACCAACTGAGCTATCTGGGCATTTGCGTACCTTCACGCAACTATTAGAGTATAGCAAAGGCTCTTTTATTTGTCAAGGAATATTTCAAAATTTCAACAGTAAAATTAATAGGCAATCTTATTTTTTATCCGAAAATCACTCTTTTTTTACTGCACAAAAGCCCTATCGCCAAAAATGCCGCTGCAAAAAGCATCTCAATTCCCACATAGGTACAAAATTCCTTTATAAATTCACTGTTCGCACTATCCATATAAGCAGTAATTTCATTTGCCTTCACGTACCAATAGCTCGGAACAAAATGCGCTGCATTTAAAACTCCTTTAGGCAATATCTCCAGCGGAACAAAAACCCCGCCTAAAAAGCAGAATCCAAGACCCACGACATTACATACGCCTCCTACTGAATCTCCACTATTTAGAAAAACTCCAAACACAAATGCAACAGACATGCTTATCATTGAAAATGCAAAACTATTTACCATGTAAAAAATCAAACTTTCACTTTTTAGCAGACTTCCCTTTGACATAACTATTCCGCCTATAACAACAACGACAAATATCATAAGTGTAAATAATACGCTTGCCAGCGCAAGCTCCTTATTTTGCTGTTTCAAGCTCATAGACGAGCAAACGCAGCGCTTTTTTATATCATCTTCATAAAGGAAAATCATAATCATCGTAATAATAGTAATGCAGACGCTTATCATTACATAAGGTGCATATTGAAAATAATACCCCGTACTGTCCATATACAGTTTTTTATCCCCCTTTACTAAAGAAACCTGAACCTTATTCTTTAAATTATCCCTGACCTTTTTAATTCCATCCGAAATACTGTATCCTGATATTAGATAATAGTCTAATAAACTAATAAATTGATTTAACTCTTCATCTACAAAACGCGTTGTGTCGGCATAATCAATTTTTCTTGTAATAAGATTTACTGATTTGCCCGCTTTCACATCCTCTTCAAAATTCTTTGGCACTATAATAATATACTGTGAATTTCTCCAATAAAGGGCGTCGTTTATTTCATTTTCCTCATCTTTAAGCGGAATTAAATTATTGTATTCCTTAATATAATCCTTAAGTCCCTTTGAAAGCTCGCTGCCATCTCTGTCAATAACAGAAACCTTTACCCTTGTCGTCTCATATTTTTCTTCTTTTTCTTTTCCATTTATACTTCCAATAGTAATAGATATTCCCATAAAAATGCATACATACATAATAACAAGAACTTTATACCTGCCCATAATCTTAAAAAACACTTTAAATACTGGCATATTTCTTCCTCCTTATAATCGCAATGCTAAATACATTTAATACTGTACCAATTATCAGTAAAATTACCACATTCATGAAAAAAGGCTCTAATGAATTATAAATTGCCAAACTATGAAAAGCATTAGCAATTAAAGCAGCAGGATTAATACGGTTAAACCATGGTGCATGCTGCTCCATAATATTTAACATATCACCAAACATTAATCCGGCAAAATGGCAACATAATAGATTTACTGCCAGCATAATCCCTTCCTTTTTAGCAGAATTCCCTTTAACTACTGTTCCAATAAACATACCAATGCTGTTTCCAACATAAATTCCTGCAGCCGACATAATAAGCATATATACTATTTTTCCGCCAAAATCGATTTTTAGGATTCCTATAAAATATATAAATGCAATTACAATTTCAACAAATTGAATAGTAAGCGCCGCCATAACATCAATAAACAGCATTGTCATCTTTTTAGTAGGAGCCGCATTTCTTCTGACTCCCAAAGCAGACTGGTCTGCCTGCAATTCCTTGATGCCCTTTTGCGAAAACATACTTCCAAAAAGGCAGGTCATAGCAATTAAAGCATAAAAATAATTTATATATGGATTATACTTATCACCGCTTACCGATTCTTCCTTAAGTACAATAAAATTTTCCTCTGATTTACCATAAATCTTATTCATAAGCTTTTGACCTATTTTTGCTGCTCTCTCAGGATTCTCCTCGAAAATCATTTGAATTGCGCTCATCTGCGCCTTATATTCATTTAAAAATGTTTCCACAATGCTTGATATAATATCTGATTTATCTACAAATAATGTAATGTCCTCATCCGATTTAACAAACATATAAGCCTTTATGGATTCTTTTTTAAGCTCTTTTTTTGCCTCCTCCTTACTTAAATAATATATAGTAAACAGAGTATCCTTTTTGCTGTTGCTTTTTAAAGCCTTTCCATTTTTTACCTCTCCCTCTACGCTTATACCTTTAATAACTGCTTCAAAAGCATCTGCCTGACCTTCAATAACAACACCCACCGGAATCCGGCTAAAATTATCCTCCATTTTGGCATTGCCAAATGCTGCAAAAAACAAGGTTCCCAATATAATCGGAAATGCCATTGTCCAAAAAAGCAATTCCTTTGTCTTTATAAGATTTTTTAAATGATATAAATATAATCTCATGGTATCCCTCACATCCTTTAACAAAACATTTTTCATTTTATAAATTCAATACTCGCTTATAAGTCTTGGCGCAAACTTCGAGTCTGCTTTCGCAAATATCCTCTAACACTAATCTCTTAATTCTTTGCCGGTAATCTCTAAAAATACATCATTCAGGCTTGGAACCTCAGAATACACTCTTCCAAAATCAATATCCTGTTCCTTTAAATAATCCAGCAGCCGAATCAGATTATGCTTACCCTTTTCAAATCGAACCTTTAATATACTATTTTCATATTCCATTTTATAAAAATGAGGCAGTCCCTCTATACTTTTAAGCTGCTCACCATTAAGTCCCGGTACGTCTACTGTAATAGTTTCTCCGGTTTTAATCATTGCCTTACACTCCTCCTTTGTGCCAAGTGCAATAACCTTACCCTTATCAATAATAGCGATGCGGGTACAAATCTGTTCTATCTCCTCCATATAATGCGAAGTATATATAATAGTAGCTCCTTCTTCATTTAGTTTTTTAATTCCTTCCAATATTTTATTTCTACTCTGCGGATCTACTGCCACTGTCGGCTCATCAAGAATAATCAGTTTCGGCTTATGGGCAATTCCACATGCAATATTTAAACGTCTAAGCAAACCGCCCGACAGCTTTTTCGGATAATATTTGCGAAATTCGTTTAACTCTACAAATTCAATAGCTTCGTCAACCAACTTCTTACGTTTCTTCTTATTCTTTATATAAAGTCCGCAAAAATAATCAATATTTTCCTCAACTGTAAGCTTTTCAAATACTGCCACATTTTGCATAATTACACCAATATCCCGCTTTAAATCATAACTGTCCGGACGTATTTCCTGCCCAAACACGCTAATATTGCCTTTATTATACTGAAGTAATGCCAGCAAACAATGAATAGTCGTACTTTTTCCGGAACCATTTGGCCCCAGCAGTCCAAAAACCTCACCCTCCTGAATCTCCAGATTTAAATGGTCAATTGCCACCAAATCTCCATATCTTTTTACCAGATTTTCAATCTTTACAACTGTACTCATAAGCTCACTCTCCTAATTTATTTTGTACTTTCTAACAAAACGCTTTCACTCTATAAATTATTTTTTCCATCATATCACTTTATTTTAAGACTCCTAAGTGCAAAATGTCACATATCAATATGACAAATGTCATATTCTTTTCCAAATTCCCGAATTTATGATACAATGATAAACAGGTCGAGCAAACTTGTTTGTGAGACTGTAACAAGATCATAGGCTGAAGGCCTATGATATAGTGATAAACAGGTCGAGCAAACTTGTTTGTGAGACTGTAACAAAATGAAATTACACCATAAAAGGAGACTTATTATGTACTACCTAATTGACAAATGCATACTCTTCTTCTTTCTGGCTATAATAATATTTGCAGCAAAACCCAACATATTACTGGTTATTTTTACACTGACAATTATAATTTCAACCTGCTTGTTAAACTGTTATCCATACACATATAAAAATATTTCTCATAAAAATGAGTCCTCTTTATTTTCTGATAACAAATTACTCATAAATAATATAATATATATAACTATTGTTATCTTTAATATTGTACTATCTTTAATTTATTTTGATTATATATTATTCCTTCCCATTATTTTTATGGATACAATATATCATAAATGTTATGCTTCAAGTCTGTTTTTTACGCTTCCGTTTATTTCTCTTTTATTTGAATTTATTACTTTTTATAACTTGCCCGATTTTAGATTTTATAATTATTTTACAAAATATTGTAATTTGTCTCCGCTATTTTTCTTTTGCCTTTTAATATTTTACTATTTAATAGCAGGACTAATGGCTTATCAAACAGAAAAATTTAATACGCTTAAAAATATTCAAATTTCTATGGAGGACAAATATCGTGAAACGCAGATTATTTTACAGGCGGAAAATAAAAACCTCTTAAAGCAGCAGGACTATGAAATTAACATTGCCACTTTAAATGAGCGAAATCGAATTGCAAGAGAAATCCATGATAATGTAGGACACATGCTTTCAAGAAGTATTTTGCAGGTTGGAGCTCTGATTGCCATAAACAAGGATGAAAATATTACCCCCTTTTATAACAATTTAAAAGAAACATTAAACGAAGCCATGAACAATATAAGAAGCAGTGTCCATAACCTGCATGATGAAAGCATTAATTTAGAAAATACAATAAAAAAACTTATTAATGATTTTACGTTTTGTCCTGTTTCGCTTAACTATGACCTTTCTCAGAAAATGGATATTTCCTTGAAATATTGCTTTATTACCGTTACAAAAGAAGCTCTAAACAATATTATTAAACACACAAATGCAAAACAAGTTAATATTACCATGCAAGAACACCCCGCATTTTATAAATATGTCATAGAGGATATCAATCCACAAAAAAAACATCCGCCATCAGACAAAACAAAAGATTTATCCTATACAGAAAACCGAACCTCATCCAAACAAGGTATTGGACTTTCCAATATGCGCGGACGGGTGGAACAGCTTCATGGCACCTTCCAGTGCAAAGAAACTTCAACAGGATTTATTATTCATTTTACAATACCGAAAAATAAAATATAGCAAACTCAAATATTGCCATAACCAACATAGAAACAAAGACGCCATACCTCTGCTCCCTCATTTTAACAGCTTAAGCAATAAGATAGATAATTCCTTACTGGCTGTAAGGGATATTAACCATAAATATATTGTAGTAGAAACGGAGAATACTTATGAATATATTAATTATAGATGATGATAAATTAGTCAGCACATCTTTGCAAATGATATTAGAAGAAGATAATAATATTAACATACTTGCAACCGGTAATGATGGTACTGAAGCCATTACATTATATGATAAATATAAACCTGATGTACTTCTCATGGATATCCGCATGAAACAAATGACAGGAATAGATGCCGGCAAAAAAATTCTTAAAAAATATCCGGAAGCCAAAATTCTTTATCTCACAACATTTTTAGATGATGAATACATAATTGAAGCATTAAAGATAGGCGCAAAGGGATATCTTTTAAAACAGGACTATGAAACTATCCTACCTGCACTAAAAGCGGTCTATTCAGGACAAAACGTATTTGGAAATGAAATTATCTCTAAGCTTCCAGAGCTTATAAACAATACCAACTCCTTCTCTTATAATCAGTATGACATAAATGAAAAAGAATATAATATTATAGAATTAGTGGCAGAGGGCCTAAGCAACAAAGAAATTGCTGACAATCTTTATTTGAGCGAAGGCACTGTACGCAATTACTTAAGCATTATTTTAGAAAAGCTTGGGCTTCGTGATAGAACACAGCTTGCAGTGTTTTACTATAAACATAAATAACAATAAAAAAGTTAAAAAATAAAAAGCCCTGTAAATACACAAGGCTTAAATAGTAGCGCCGACCGGACTTGAACCAGCAACCTTCGGGTTATGAGCCCGACGAGCTTCCAATTGCTCCACAGCGCGTTATTAATAATATTATATGCAAATGCATTAAATATATTCTCATTATAAAGTGAAAATGGATGGAGGTGGATTCGAACCACCGAAGCAAATTGCAGCAGATTTACAGTCTGTCCCCTTTGGCCACTCGGGAATCCATCCATATTCTTGACTCTGTAAGAATCAAAAATTAAAAGCCGATAAACGGACTTGAACCGTTAACCTGCTGATTACAAATCAGCTGCTCTGCCAATTGAGCCATATCGGCGAAAACTTTTGGAAAACCATAGGCTTTAACCAAAAGAATGGAACCTACAGGGCTCGAACCTGTGACCCTCTGCTTGTAAGGCAGATGCTCTCCCAGCTGAGCTAAGATTCCATGTTGGTCTAATAATTATGAAATTGTATTTATAAATATTAGAAACGACCCGGATGGGGTTCGAACCCACGACCTCCGCCGTGACAGGGCGGCGCTCTAACCAACTGAGCCACCAGGCCAATTGCATATATGATTATACGCTAAAAACTGCATACAGTCAACACCTTTTTATCCGCGCTTCAATCCGCTTCTTCTTAAGACAAGCCCTCGGCCTATTAGTATGGCTCTGCTCCATG
>CANQSN010000033.1 GCA_947626505.1 uncultured Lachnospiraceae bacterium | reverse complement strand
CAAACCGAGACGGATACAGTGAAGGAATAAATGAAGAAAAATATAATTACGAGGAGCCGCTTAATCAATACGAGGAGGTTTCAGATAAAGATAATTTTACGGTTCACAAAAATGAAAAAGTATTGTCGCCGGTAATAGTAGCGGAGGGGGATATGGAAGAATACCTTTCGTGCCAGAAATATGAAGAAAATATATATGAGCGTTACAATACGCTAGGAGACGCTAATAACGCATTGTTAAAGGGACTGTGTAAAGAAGATAATTTGTTTAAGGAAACAGATATTAAGATTAAATCTATTGATACGGAGAACTGCAGGGCATACGTTACGAAAAACCATATGATAGTGGCGGATGCAAACGGTGGCTCCAATAAGGATACGAGCGTAGAATACAATTCCAATTTTAACTCTGTAATAACTGTTCATTGTACTGCAAAGGAAGCGGGAGACTTATATGTAAGGGTTGTAAAACCTCAGCATATCGGTATGGTAAAAGCGGGAGAAGAGTTTAGTTTTTCTTTTGAATTGGAAAGTAATGTGTTCAATGAATTTGGGTTGTTTGTTATAGATTATAACAGTTGGATTTATGACAGCGAAAAGTGGGACGCCGCATATGAAAAGCTTAAAGGCCAGCAGCTTGATATCAAAAAATATGGCTCCAATTTCCTTAAAGGAACTCTTACAAGCACAAAGGACAATATGGTGTTTACAACAATTCCTTATGATGATAACTGGAATATATATGTGGATGGTAAAAAAGTAAAGGCGGAGGAATTTGCAGACTCCTCCCTGTCATTTGACGTTACAAAGGGCGAACATGAGATTTTTATGGAGTATAAGCAGAAGGGCTTTGCAGCCGGACTTTTAATTTCCTTAATATTTTTAGCGCTCGGTATTGCAATGTGCGTTTACTACAAGAAGGGCAAAAGCTGCTTTTGGCTTGAAAAAGGCGTAGTAACGGAGGATTATGAGCCGCCGGTAAATCAAAAAGCAATATTTAAAAGAAAAATTATGCACAGGGAAAAGAGAGAAGAAGATAAGGAAGCAGAAGAAGAAAAAACAGAGGCAGAAACAGAAAAATAATATGTTTTGCAGGAAAAACCCCTTCTTTACATGTAAAGAAGGGGTAAAGTAATATAAAATATTAATTGAAATGGTTTATCCTACCAAATATGGGTTGATAGCGTCCATGATGGCGTTAAGGTCAGCCTCGGTTTCTGCATGGATGTTTAAATCAATTGGTTTGGAGATGTCTAAGCTGAAAATACCCATGATGGACTTAGCATCAATAACATATCTTCCTGAAACCAAATCGAACTCCGCATCAAACTTGGTTATCTCGTTTACAAATGATTTTACCTTTTCGATGGAATTTAAGTTAATCTGAACAGCTGTCATAATAGTTCCTCCCTTATATATGTATGCATATTCTAAATTCCTTTTTTAGTTGCATTTATTTCACACAACCACTATACTACCTTTAGCGCAGGAAAAAGTCAATAGATAAAACTATACAAAAAAGATGACAAAGACCATAATTTTTTTGATTGATGGTAGAGAATAGGAGTAAAATCTATGAAATTCGCACAACAAACAGTAAGTTTTGTTACTTTAGGCTGTAAAGTAAATCAATATGAGTCAGATGCAATGGCTAAGAAGCTGGAAGAAGAAGGGTTTAAGATTATAAAAGAGCAGGAATTGGCAGATATTACCATTATTAATACATGCGCAGTAACAGGCGTGGCAGAGCAAAAGTCAAGGCAGATGATGAGCAGGGCAAAAAAAAGGAATCCAAAAACAGTTCTGGTTGTGGCGGGCTGCTATGTCCAGAATATGGAGGAAGCGCTAAAAACGTTTCCTGACGTTGACATTTTCTTGGGAAACAACAAAAAAAAGAATATTGCAGAATATTTAAAAGCTTATCTTAATAACAGGGAAAGACAAAGTTATATTATTGATATCAACAGTAAAACAGAGTATGAGAGCCTGTCTATTGATTCAACAAAAGAACATACAAGAGCCTATGTAAAGATTCAGGATGGCTGCAACCAGTTTTGCAGCTATTGTATTATTCCTTATGTCAGGGGGAGGGTGCGCTCAAGAGCCTTAGAGGATATTGTGTCAGAAGTTTATGGGCTTGTAGATAAAGGATATAAGGAGATTGTATTAACAGGGATTCATATCAGCTCGTATGGTACGGATTTTATGGAAAGCGACGGACTATTAACGCTGATTTTAAAGCTTTGCAGAGTGGAGGGATTAAAAAGGCTTAGGCTTGGTTCTTTGGAGCCTACGATTATTACAGAGCGTTTTGTGCGCAGTATAGCCGAGCAGAAAAAGGTATGCCCTCATTTTCATTTATCGCTGCAAAGCGGCTGTAATTCAACATTAAAGCGGATGAATAGAAAATATACAATTGAGCAGTACAAGGCAGGCTGTGAACTACTCCGCCGGTATTATCACAATCCGGCAATAACAACAGATGTAATTGTGGGATTTCCGGGAGAAACAGACGAAGAATTTCTTGATACCTTAAATAATCTTAAACAGCTTAACTTATATGAAATACATGTGTTCAAATACTCAAAGAGAAATGGCACAAATGCGGCGGTCATGCCAATGCAGGTGGACGGTACAAAAAAGAAGCAGAGAAGCGAAGCTGTGATTGAGATGAGCAGCAAACAGAAAATGCAGTACGAGCAGCTTTTTTATGGAAAAACCGAAACGCTTCTGATTGAGGAATTACTGACTCTTGACGAAAAGAAATATTATTCAGGACACACATGCAACTATATAAAGGTTATTGTACCGGCTGATGAATACAGAGAATTAGGGCGTATTTATAATGTATTTATAAAAGAACATTATTCAAATGAATATTGTCTGGCAGAATGGAGTTGAATTTTTCGCTGTTTTGGTTTATAGTAATATTATTAGTGATAAGGACGTGATGAGAATGGGCAATAATACACAATATTTCAAAACTGTGCGGGAGCCGGATTTAGATGTGCATGATATTTTAGCGCAGGTTTACTCTGCTCTTACGGAGAAGGGATATAATCCGGTCAACCAGATTGTAGGATACGTTATGAGTGGCGATCCCACATATATTACAAGCCACAAGAACGCACGAAGTCTTATTATGAAGGTGGAACGGGATGAGATAATTGAAGGCTTATTAGAACATTATATTGATACCCGTTTGAAGTAACAGGAGAGCATATGAGAGTACTTGGGTTAGATTATGGAACAAAGACAGTAGGAGTTGCGGTTAGCGATGGATTGGGAGTGACTGCCCAAGAGGTAGAGACTATTGTAAGAAAACGTAAAGACAAGTTACGGCGCACCTATGCGCGGATAGAAGAATTAGTGGATGAATATCAGGTTGACAGTATTGTGTTGGGCTATCCGCTGAATATGAACAATTCAGAAGGGTTTCGGGCAGAGGATACAAAAACCTTTAAAGAAGCTTTAGAGAGAAGAACAGGTATCCCTGTTATTTTATGGGATGAGAGATTGACAACCGTTGAAGCTGAGCAGATACTTAAAAAGTGCAAGGTTAGAAGAGAAGACAGAAAGGCTGTAATCGATCAGGTGGCGGCGGCGATTATATTACAGAATTATTTGGATACAGGCAGGAGTAAAGAATAGGTATAGAAAGATGGACAGAGAAGATAGGATTCCTTTTATAACAGAAGATGGCGAGCAGGTTATATTTGAAGTATTAGAACAGACGATGGTAGCCGGAGCGAATTATATTCTTGTAACAGAGGATAACGACTTGGATTTAGATAACGAAGATGTACAGGCGTATATTATGAAGGAGATTGACGAACCTCATAGCGAGGATATGCTGACATACCAATTTGTGGAAGATGAACAGGAGCTTTTAAGTATATCGAAGATATTTGAACAATTACTGGAGGATACTGATATCGTGAGTGGCGATATATAAGAATATCAAGTAAACCGCGAAGGTGAACGGAACAAAAGCCCGCAATATGGCTTTGATTCCATAATATTCCTTAAGCGGGCGTAAACTTATATGAGAGCGGATATAATTGCATATTTATCAGGTTTATTAGGATGCTTTAGAATAGGGATTTTCTATGCATTTTTTGGCGTGTTTTGATTATTTTCCCCTCTATAAGTTAAAAATGGATGAATTTAAGTGGAGGTAAAAAATTGAAAAAAGAAAATAAGACAGAACAAAAGCCCAGAATTAAGATTATTCCTTTAGGGGGCTTGGAACAGATCGGAATGAATATCACAGTATTTGAGTATGAAGATAGTATTATTGTAGTGGATTGCGGACTGTCGTTTCCAGAGGACGACATGCTTGGAATTGATTTGGTGATTCCTGATATCACATATTTAAAGGAAAATGCGCATAAGGTTAAGGGACTGGTAATTACCCATGGGCATGAGGACCATATTGGCGCAATTCCGTTTGTCGAGAAGGAGCTTAATATACCTATTTATGCAACAAAGCTTACTATGGGTATTATTGAGAATAAGTTGAAAGAACATAATCTTATGAAGAACGTTAAGCGCAAGGTTGTAAAGTATGGACAGTACATTAATCTTGGCTGCTTTAGAATTGAGTTTATACGTACAAACCACAGTATAGCGGATGCAGCCGCGCTGGCAATTTATAGTCCGGCGGGAGTTATTGTGCATACAGGAGATTTTAAGGTGGACTATACTCCTGTGTTTGGAGATGTTATTGATTTGCAGCGCTTTGGCGAGCTGGGCAAAAAAGGGGTGTTAGCGTTAATGTGCGACAGCACAAATGTAATGCGCCCAGGATTTACACAGTCGGAAAGCACCGTAGGCAAGACCTTTGACAATCTTTTTTTGGAGAATCAGGACAGGAGAATTATAATCGCTACATTTGCCTCTAATGTAGACAGGGTGCAGCAGATTATTAATTCCGCTTACAAATATGGCAGAAAGGTTGTGGTTGAAGGCAGGTCTATGGTAAATATTATTACAACCGCAAGCGAGCTTGGATATATAAACATACCTGACCAGACGCTGATTGATATTGAGCAGATGAAAAATTTTACGGACGATCAGCTTGTGCTTATCACTACGGGCAGTCAGGGAGAAACTATGGCGGCGTTGTCAAGAATGGCGACCTCGCTGCATAAGAAGGTGTCGATAAAGCCGAACGACACAGTAATATTAAGCTCAAACCCAATACCCGGCAATGAAAAGTCTGTTTCTAAGATTATAAATGAGCTGACTATGAAGGGCGCTAAGGTTATTTTTCAGGATACTCATGTGTCAGGACATGCCTGTCAGGAGGAGATTAAGCTGATTTATGCGCTTACAAAGCCGAGGTATGCTATTCCTGTTCATGGCGAGTATCAGCATTTAAACTGCCACAGGGAATTGGCGATTCAGATGGGCGTTCCGAAGGAAAATGTAATGCTTCTTTCATCAGGCGATGTTTTGGAGATAGGAGAGGATTCTGCTAAAACAGTAGGAAGGGTTCCCGCTCAGGTAATATTTGTAGATGGACTTGGCGTAGGGGACGTAGGTAACATTGTACTTCGCGACAGGCAGCATTTGTCGCAGAATGGCTTGCTTGTTGTGGTCGTGACATTAGATAGAGGCTCTAACCAAATATTGGCAGGCCCCGATATTGTTTCGCGCGGTTTTGTGTACGTAAGAGAATCGGAAACTCTAATGGAGGATGCAAGGCACGTAGTCAGCGAGGCAATGGAGGAATGTCTTGCCAAAAATATTACGGACTGGGCAAGAATCAAATCCGTAATAAGGGATTCACTGGGAGAATTTTTGTGGAAGCGTACTAAGCGTAACCCGATGATACTTCCAATTATCAATGAAGTGTAAGCAGACAGCATATAAGGATAGGGATAAGGATGTTTGATTATGAATAATATTATGTATCAGACTCGGATGCTGAATCGGGAGATTAGGCATAGCAATGAATATAATAAGTATATAGGAAGCCTTAGCAGGCTTAAAGAGAATCCGGAGTTGTTTAGTAAGACAAAGGAATTTATGAAACGTAATTTTCAATTGCAATGTAATGCGGATTATAATACGCTGCAGGATGTCAGGAACTTGAGGGGAGAATTTAACGAGGTGTTAAGCAATCCTCTGGTTATTGAATTTTTGTCGGCTGAGCAGAATGTATCAAGAATATTAAGAAAGATAGAGGATGAAGTTTTTGAGGGTATTGAAATAGCAATTTTTGACGACGATATTTCGGATGATGAATATAACGTATGAGTTATTGACAAAAACCGCATTTGGGAAAGGAGGATGGCTATGCATAAAAAACTGGGGTTTGCAATATTTAAAGCGGCTCTTAGCGCCTTATTGTATATTGCTTTTATATTGGCGGTTGCCGGCGCCGGCAATTATTGCTATCAGTTTATGTATAAGGCGTTTTCTAATCCTGTATGCGATGAGACTTCTTATAGCTACAAGACAATCACTGTCAAAAAGGGCGAGGATAGTCTTAGGATAATGAAGGAATTGTCGGACAAGAATGTGATTGAGGACTATCATACAGCATATATGCGATATCATTTTTCTAAATACAGCGGATTAATTAAACAGGGAACATATAAAGTTTCTGCATCTATGCCTTTAGATACGGTGCTTGGAGTATTAGCCGGAGATGCGAAGACGACTGAGGACGCCGATAGTATAGAGGCGTCTGCAGGAGTTTTGGAGGATGAATTATCAGACGATACGCAGGGCGGCGAATAATAAACAGGCTTTTACATGGAGGAAGTTATGATTGTGGAGAAGCATGTCAGGGAATATATTAACTCCCTGAACAAGGAGGAAAAAAAAGAACTTCTTAATATGGAGGATGCCGCAAGGCGTGAGCATGTGCCGATTATTCGTCAGGAAACGAAAGAAATATTACGTTTTTTTGTGAACCTGATATCTCCTATGAGAATATTAGAGATTGGCGCCGCCATTGGATACTCGGCAATCATTATGCATGAATGTCAGCCTGAGGGCGGAACTATAGACACAATAGAACGCAACCATGACAGATATGAAAAGGCAATATCTAATATTTCGGAAAATGGATATGAAGACAGCATAAACGTCTATTTTGGAGACGCCGTAGACGTACTTGAAAAGTTAAATAAAGACTACGATATGATTTTTATGGATGCAGCAAAGGGACAGTATAAAACATTTTTTGAATTGTCGGCTTCAAAGCTAAAGAAAGAGGGCTTGATGATTTGCGATAATGTTTTGCAGGATGGCGGCGTCGCTTTGTCAAGATATGCGGTTACAAGGCGCGACCATACGGTACACTTTCGTATGAGAGAGTTTTTATATGAATTAAAGCATGATGAAAACTGGGACACCATTGTGTTGCCGGTTGGCGATGGCATTATTATATCCAGAAAAAAAGGTGAGTAAAATGATAAAAAAACCTGAGCTGCTTATGCCGGCAGGAAGTTTAGAAACGCTTAAAACAGCAGTTATATATGGGGCGGATGCAGTTTATATTGGCGGAGATATGTACGGACTGAGGGCGAAAGCGCATAATTTTAATGCGGAGCAGATGAGAGAGGGAATTGAATTTGCCCATAAACATAATGTAAAGGTCTATGTGACGGTTAATATAGTTGCGCATAACAGTGATTTGGCGGGCGTAGAACCCTACATAAATGAGCTTAAAGATATTAAACCCGATGCGCTTATTATATCTGATGCGGGGATATTTTCCATAGCAAGAAGGGTTGCGCCTGAGATAGACATTCATATAAGCACGCAGGCGAACAACTGTAATTATGGAGCCTACCGGTTTTGGCAGGAGCTTGGCGCGACAAGGGTTGTTTCTGCAAGAGAGATGAGCATAGATGAGATTAGGGAGGTAAGAGATAATATTCCGGAGGATATGGAGATAGAGACGTTTGTACATGGCGCCATGTGCATTTCCTATTCAGGAAGATGTCTGCTTAGCAATTATTTTACCGGAAGGGACGCCAATCAGGGAGAATGTACCCATCCATGCCGCTGGAAATACTACGTTATGGAGGAACAGCGTCCGGGAGAGTTTTTGCCGGTTGAGGAGAATGAAAGAGGCACATACATTTTTAATTCAAAGGATTTATGTATGGTTGGACATATAGATGATTTGATAAATGCGGGAATTGACAGCTTTAAGGTTGAGGGGCGCATGAAAACAGCTCTTTATATAGCTGTGGTGGCAAGAACTTACAGGAGGGCGATTGACGACTATATAAAGTCTCCTGATATTTACAGGCGTAATATGGAATATTACATGGAGGAGATTTCTAAATGCACATATCGTCAGTACACTACAGGATTTTTTTATGGTAAGCCCGCGCATGATGCGCAGATTTATGATTCCAATACATACATTAAGGAATACATTTATCTTGGGTATATTGAAGCTGTTGAGGAGGATATTATCACGCTTACCCAGCGAAACAAATTCAGCGTTGGAGAAACAATAGAAGTAATGCTTTTAAGCGGGGAAAACTCTTTGTTTGAGGTAGAAGAAATTTATGATGATAAGGGGCGTAAGGCGTCAAGCGCGCCGCATCCTAAACAGATGGTTAGAGTAAGGCTTGCAAAAGGCGATAAGTCGGTACTTGAGAACGGATTAATTCTTCGCAAAAAAGACGTATAATATATACATATTCCATAAGCCCTCCCCGATATGACAAAAAAGTTTTTATGTGGTGGAAAAGCACGAAAGGAGGTTTGGCGACATAGAGTATATAAAGGCGTTAATGAGGTGCCGCTGTGCCGCCATTTTTAAATCCACTAAGTATTGCAGCGGAGGAAGAATGTATTGAAAAATGCCATAAGGGGGACCGGAACGCAAGACATCAGCTTATTGAACATAATCTTCGTTTAGTGGCTCATATTGTAAAAAAATACAATAACTCCTCCATTGCAGGGGAAGATTTAATGTCCGCCGGTGTAATTGGACTATGCAAAGCAATCGACACATATAATGAAAAAAAAGGGAACCGCTTAGTGACCTATGCGTCCAGATGTATTGAAAATGAAATCTTAATGCTGTTAAGGCAGGAACGCAAGATGACAAAAGAGACTTCACTGTTCGAGCCGCTCGGCAAGGATAAAGATGGAAATGAAATGAATCTTATTGATGTTCTGGAGATGGATGGAATAGATCCCTTAGATAATTTGTGCCATATAGAGCAGCTTGAGCAAATTGGAATATATATGCAGGATGTGCTGACGGATTATGAGAAGGAGCTCTTGACTCTGCGCTATGGATTGGATGGAACAAAAGCAAAGACGCAGAGGGAGGTAGGAGAGATTTTTGGAATCAGCAGATCGTATGTATCCAGAATGGAGAAGAAAGCACTGTCAAAATTACGAAAATGTTTTATTTAAAGATAGGTATAAGCATTAAATATATGTGCAAAGTGACGAAAATAATCAAAAACTTTTCAACTTTCTTATAATGTGCTACAATATTATTATATTATTGATGAGAGGTGCTGTTGACTTATGAAGATGATGCGTAAAAAGATTAAATTAGGCGATTTGCTGGTTTCGGCGGGAGCGATTTCAGAAGAAGAACTAATGGAGGCCCTCTCCAAGCAAAAGGAATTAGGAATGAAGCTTGGGCAGACATTGGTTGAGCTGGATTATATAAGCCAGGATATACTGAACGCAACGCTGCAGCAGCAGTTGGGTATAGAATTTATCTCACTTCAGGGCATGAAGCTTGACGATAACGTTCTTTCATTAGTTCCTGAGAGCCTTATTGAGAAGTACAGAGCGATTCCTATTGAGTTTGACGAGATGAATCCGAATGTACTGCGGGTAGCCATGTCGGATCCTATGGATATTATTGCGATTGACGATTTGTCTATTGCCACCAACTACCAGATAGAGCCGCTTCTTTGTTCTGATGAAGACATTACGATGATGATTGGCAAGTACTTTGGAGACAGGGAAGCTATGGAGGCGGCTGCGCAGTATCGTGAAGAGCTGCAGAGCGAAGGCCTGTCTGCTGCAGAGGAGCAGGAATATAACGAAGACGTTGAGAATTCACCGATTGTTAAGATTGTAAAGGGTATTCTTGAGGGAGCTGTAAGACAGAGAACCTCAGATATCCATATAGAACCTATGGAGACGCAGGTGCGGGTAAGATACCGAATTGATGGCGCGCTTCAGGTAATACAGCGTTTGGATATTGGTATGATGCCGGGAATATCAGCGCGTCTTAAGATTATGGGCGGTATGGACATTGCCGAGAAGAGAAAACCTCAGGACGGACGTATTACAGTTATGGTAGACCGTAAAGAGTTTGACGTTCGTGTGTCTATTCTTCCTACGTGCTATGGCGAGAAGATAGTAATGCGTATGACTTCCAAGGAGGGACTTACTAAGCCTAAGAGCGAGCTTGGCTTCTCGCCGGACGAGTTGATGAAGTTTGACGGTATATTAAGCAATCCGCATGGGGTTATCCTTGTAACAGGGCCTACAGGTTCCGGTAAATCAACTACATTGTATACAGCCCTTAGCGAACTGAATACGGAAGACGTTAATATTATTACAGTAGAAGATCCTGTCGAGGCTAATATAGACGGAATCAATCAGGTTATGGTTAATGTAAAGGCTGAGCTGACATTTGCGGCGGCTCTCCGCTCCATTCTCCGTCAGGATCCTGACATTATAATGATAGGAGAGATTCGAGACGAGGAGACTTGCAGTATCGCAGTTAAGGCTGCTATCACCGGTCACCTTGTGGTGTCCACACTGCATACCAACAGCGCTGCAAGCACCATTACCCGTCTTATCGATATGGGACAGGAACCGTATACTATAGCGGACGCAGTGGTAGGGGTTATTGCTCAGAGACTTGTAAGACGTCTTTGCACCTGTAAAGTACCAAGAATTGCAGAGGACTACGAGTGCAACATGCTGGGAGTGCCGGGAGAAGAGGTTACCATATATGAGCCTGACACCGGCGGAAGCTGTGGAATATGCGGAGGTAACGGATACCGCGGACGTATCGGTGTGTATGAGATTATGCCGATTACTCATAGTATTTCCAAGATTATTGCCGCTAACGGAAGTGCGGACGAGATTGAGGAGCAGGCGATAAAGGAAGGACTTAAGACTCTGCGTATGGCGGCTGCCGAGCTTGTTTTAGCCGGCACTACGTCTATTTCGGAGATGAAGAAGATTGCTTACGAAGCAGAGGACAGCATGTAAGATTATTTATGAATCATTAACACTGTTAATTCAGTGATTTGATTAGATTATTATCACACTATAAAAGTTATAGAGGAGAGAAAGCTATGGCACAGATTACAATGAACGAATTGTTGGAGTTCGCATTAGAGCAAAAGGCGTCAGATATCCATATTACTGCGGGAGTTCCGCCAAAACTCCGTATTCATGGTAAGCTGGTAGATGTGGCGGTTGACCGTTTATCGCCGGCGGATACCAGAGCGTTAGTGGAGAGTATGCTTACTCCAAGACTTGCAAATATTCTTAAAGAAAAGGGAGAGGCGGACTTTTCTTACACTGCGCAGGATATAGGACGTTATCGTGTGAACGCCTATATGCAAAAGGGATGTATGGCTGCTGCGCTTCGTCGAATTGAGACGGTTATTCCTACTCCTGATATGCTCGGATTGCCGGAGCATGTGGTGGAATTATATAAGAGACGCCGAGGCTTAGTGTTGGTAACAGGGCCTACGGGTTCAGGTAAGTCTACAACGCTTGCCTCCATATTAGATAGGGCAAACTCTAATTTAAGTACGCATATACTTACTATGGAGGACCCTGTAGAGTACGTTCATCATCACAAGGTTGCAACCATTAACCAGAGAGAGGTTGGACAGGATACATTAAGTTATGCTAATGCGCTAAGAGCTGCGCTTCGTGAAGATCCGGATATTATTCTGGTAGGTGAGATGCGTGACTTTGAGACTATTTCTACAGCGGTAACTGCGGCGGAGACAGGACACTTGGTATTCTCTACGCTGCATACGATAGGTGCGGCGGCGACTATCGACCGTATTATTGACGTATTCCCACCTCATCAGCAGCAGCAGATTAGAGTACAGCTTGCTATGGTTATGGTTGCTGTAATATCGCAGCAGCTTATGCCTACTGCAGATGGCAACGGACGTGTGGCGGCGTTTGAGATTATGATTGAGACGCCCGCTATCAAGGCGCTGATTCGTGAAGGCAAGTCGCATCAGATTCCGTCTACTATGCAGACCAGCAAGGCGCAGGGCATGATTACCATGGATGACTCTATTTATGAACTGTTTAGAAACGGTGCGATTGATAAAGAAACAGCAATCACTTTCTCTCAGGATCAGGCGTCTATGATTAAAAAGCTCGGTTAATATGTACAATTGTTTTGTGTAATCTTAACAAAGATTACGACAAAATAATAAAATATATTGCATTTTTAACTATTTTTGTGTATGATAATTCTAAGTAGAAGTATACATTTATGTCGGGGAAGTGTACTTTGTTTATGTTAATTGCACATATAGTACATTTGGAAGTGGGCTTCTACATTATCTAGTGGAGTGAATAGAAAGCGATATGGAGGAGATTAGATGGCGAATTATACTTACAAGGCCATTATTGATGGCAAAACTAAGCGTGGCACTGTAGAAGCTAACAGCTTGGAACGTGCACAGGACAAGTTGAAGAGCGAAGGCTATAGTATCCTTGAGATTAAGGAGGCGGGCGCTCTAGATAAGGATATCAATATTAATATTGGCGGCAAGGTCAAGGCTAAGGATTTGACTATGTTTTGTAAGCAGTTTGCCAGTATATTGAACGCCGGCGTTACGATTATTATGGCGCTTGATATGCTGGGTGAACAGGCGGATAACAAGACGCTCAAGGGAGCTATTAAGGGCGTTCAGACCAGTGTTGAGAAGGGAAGCAATCTAGCGGATTCTATGTCCGCATATCCGAAGGTGTTCCCGCCTATTTTGATTAACATGGTAAGGGCGGGCGAGGCATCCGGCAGCTTAGAGGTTGCGCTTGTTCGTATGGCTGACCACTTCGAGAAGGATAACAGACTTCAGTCACAGATTAAGAGCGCGCTGACATATCCTATTATTGTATGTATCGTTGCTGTGGCGGTTGTTATTGTTTGTATGATATTCGTTATACCGAACTTTACGTCCATGTTTGCGGATATGGATATGGAGCTTCCGTTTATGACTAAGTTTATGATGGCTGTGAGCGATTTCGTCAGATTTAAGTGGTACATATTGATTGCCATTGTAGGCGGTATTGCGGCGGCGATTATATTGTTTAAGAAGACCAGCACAGGCGAGTATTTCTTTGCTAAGCTGGCGATGAAGGTTCCTTTGATTGGTAATCTTACCGTTAAGTCTTCTGCAGCTCGTTTTGCAAGGACTCTCAGCACATTGATGGCTTCCGGTATCCAGTTGATTGATGCGGTAGAGTCGGTGGCTAAGGTTATGACTAACAGGATTATCAGAGAGAAGCTGTTAGAGGCAAGAGATCAGGTTGCCAAGGGCGTTCCTCTTTCCAAGCCGGTTAAGGATATGGGCATATTCCCACCTCTGCTTACCCAGATGGTGCATATCGGTGAAGAGACAGGTAACTTAGAGGATATGATGTTCCGTGTGGCGGACTTCTTTGATGAAGAAGTAGACGAAGCGACTAAGGCGCTTACATCGGCTATGGAGCCTCTTATAATGGTATTCCTTGCAGGAATCGTAGGAATGATTGTAGCGGCTGTATACGGTCCAATGATTAGTATGTACACAGGTATGGATAACCTGTAATTAAGGTTATATCTGCTTTATGGCAGTTATAATAAAGTAACTTATTCATCATATTTTTCAAAGAAAAGGAGAGAAAAAACTATGAAAAAAATGAACAACAAAGGTTTCTCGTTGGTGGAGCTTATCATCGTTATTGCTATTATGGCAATCTTAGCCGGTGCTTTAGCTCCTGCACTGATTAAGTATGTTGCTAAGTCAAGAAGAAGCTCTGACGTAAGCAATGCGCAGACTATTGCAACAGGTATTACTACCGCTCTTAGTAACGAGCAGGCAGCAAGCGATGCAAACGACGTAACTTCATGGACTCCTGTTACATCTATTTCTGATGGAAGCGGTGTATTCTCTAAAGAAGTAGATAACAATGTTCAGGGTGGCGTAGCTTCCTTCAAGATTAAGACTAACAAGACTGCTGATGCAGGAACTCTTAATAAGAAGAAAGTTTCTAATGGACAGTTTGTATATATGCTTGACACCAGCACTAACAACGTTCAGATTGCTATTGAAGCAAACTATGGCGGAACTACTACTGAGTTGGAAGTATATCCAAACGTTAGCTCAGAATTTACAGAGTAATTTATTTAATGAACAATGGTTTGCCGCTCTTACATAAGAGTGGCGAATCGTTGTATTGTAATATATGTTAGCGGGGCAATATATTATGTACAATGATTTACCGATAATCGTGCCGGTAGGCTTAATAGGCTTTTTGGCAGGATTGTTTCTTGGATTTTGGTGCACTTATAAGGTGAATGTTATTTGCCATGTAGAGCGGCGGGATACAAGTGAAGATATAATTACATATACAAAAGGAATCAAGGACTACATATTACTCGGCATGGTTAATGCAATAACATATATTATATTGTATGTTAGATTTGGTGTTTCTGATGATATTGTGCAAGACGGGAGACTTATAACAATTATATATTGTGCATGTACATCATTGTTGCTTGCACTAGTAGTCATTGATTGGAATACCTACATGATACCTAAAGGTATTAACGTATGTATTTTTATACTGGGGCTGATTAGGGTGGGACTCGATATACAGCATTGGAGTCTGTACATAATTGGCTTTTTTGCAGTCAGCGGATTTTTGTGCCTACTACACTGGATTTCAGGAGGTAGTTGGGTAGGCGGCGGGGACATAAAGCTTATGGCAGCCGCAGGTTTAGTTTTGGGCTGGAAGCTTATTTTGGTCGCTTTTGTTGCGGGTTGCGCAATAGGTAGCGCGATTCATCTTACAGCAATGGCGATTAAGAAAAAAGAGCATAGGCTTGCATTTGGACCATATCTTTCTTTTGGAATTTTTATTTCCATGATATGGGGAGAACAGCTTGCGGGCTGGTATTTAAGTTTATTGTAAGAAATAAAATTTTACTGATGTTGCGAGGGAGGCAAAAGACATGGCGAGTAATAAAGTATTAACAATCGATATTACAAATGAGAGCGTTACTATTATTGAAGTAACTGCGTCCGCAAAGAAGGGTACGATGGTACACCATGCGATAATCTTCGAGACGCCCGAGGGCAGCTACGAAGACGGATTTATTAAGAACAAGGACGCTTTGGCTATGGCGATTAAAGACCAGTTAGCTAATAGCGGAATAAGCAACAAGAATGCAATTTTTGTGTTGACTTCAACTAAGATTGTAAACAGAGAGGTTATGATACCTCAGGTAAAAGAGAACAAAGTAAAGGGATTGATCAATGCGAATGCATCTGAGTATTTCCCTGTGAACATAGAAGATTATGTAGTATCTCATTCTGTGTTAGAGACCATAGCCGCTGAAAAGCAGATGCGTGTGCTGGTGGTAGCGGCTCCTACGCTGATGGTAAAGTCTTATTATGACTTGGCGTCAATGGCGGGGCTTAAAGTAGTTGCATTGGATTATATTGGTAACGCAATGTTACAGCTTATTAAGACGCAGACCAGCGCTAACAGTACTACTATGGTTATTCAGTTAGGTGGCGAGTCCAGTATACTTAACATTGTTAAGGGCGATACGCTTTTGCTACAGAGGACTGTGCCTTACGGTACTAATGCAGTAGTTCAGGAGATTATGGACGAACGTAATGTAGATGCTGCGACAGCCATGACGCTGCTGCAGAATGAGCGGCTTATTACAGTGGATTTTGACGATAACGCCGCAACAGAAGCGTTCCGTTATCTGATGAATAATATTGGGCGTGTCATGGATTATTATGCGTCTAAGAATCCTGACAAACCGATAGATGATGTATACCTTACCGGTGACGGAGCGTTAATCAGAGGAATTGAAGGTTTATTTAAGATTCAGCTTAATATATCTACTAAGATTATGGATAGCCTTTATAATGTTAAGTTTGACCAGTCCATTAATATGCAGATATATAACCCTGTATACCTTATTGCGACTATAGGAGCGGCGTTTAATCCGATGACGTTTTCACTTGCGCAGGAGAAGGGAACTAAGGCGCCCTCTGTATCCGCAGGACAGACGACTAAGATATTGATGATGCTCTGCGTTGTTGTAGTGATTGCCTGCGGTGCGGGCGTTGTCGTTACCAACATTATGAAGACTAACGCGCAGCAGCAGAAGCAGCAGCTTGAGCAGCAGATTGCAGCTATACAGGATATTGAGAATATTATTGCAGAATATAACAGCACTAAGGCGCAGTTAGACGATATTAAGGCGTTATATGAATCAACTGTTACTCCTAATGAGCAGATGCTGGCGTTTATTGAGGCTTTGGAACAGAAGATGCCTTCTGATGTTACTTTGAATGGATTGACCTGTAACGAAGATGGAATTTCTTTCTCGTGTGTGGCTAACAATTACGAGCAGATTAGTAAGTTCTTAATGCAGGCTACAACTATCAGCTGTATAGATAACGTATTTACGTCAGGAATTGTGGCTGAAGGATTGGATGATGCTGAAGGCGATTCTAAGGGAGTACAGTATAGTTTTGATATTACCTGTAACTATGCGGAGAATCAGCTTGCTGACGACGAGTTGACAGCGACTACAACAGCAACGAACTAGGGAGGGAATACATATGAATGATACTATTAAGGTTACATTGTTGGTTTTAGTGATGGCGGGGGTAATTGCAGCCTCAGTTTTATTATTCATTAAACCTAATATTGAAGAAAAGCAGGCGTTAGACGGTGAGATTGCCCAACTGTCAACAAGATTGGCGGATTTGCAGTCTAAGGAGGCTGACAGGGCTATTTATGAAGCGGGGATTGTAAGAAACAAGAAGGAATTTGACGAGTTCTTGGCAATGTTCCCGGAGGATATTGTTCAAGCTAATTATGTTGATTTCTTTGGAAAGCTTGAAGATAACAAGGATATTGAGGCCGGCGGCGAGAAGTTTACTATGAGCGATTTGGCCTTTTCAGAGAACGAGGAGTTTTATGCTTTAGGAAGCGGTCAGGTGGCGGCCGGCGCAGGCGGAGCGGCTGCAGCGGGAACAACTACTGAGGCGGCTGCGGCAACTACCGCGGCTGGAGCGACCACTGAAGCGGCTGCGGCAACTACCGCGGCTGGAGCAACCACTGAAGCGGGAGCGGCTGCAGGAGGAGCTGCGGCGCCTGCAGTAGAGGCTGACAGTGATGCAATGGTAGGAATCAAGACTAATATGTCGATTTCATATTCAGGTACATATAAAGGAATTAAGAACCTTTTAGCATATGTTAGTACTAACGAAGACCGTATGACTATCGATTCCATGGACGTTACATACAACGAAGACGACGAGCAATTGGCAGGAAGCTTTTCCTTTAATATGTATGCCATCACATCTTCTGACAGAGTATTAGACCAGCCGGATGTTAAGGGCGTTGATGTTGGCGTAGATAATATCTTTAACAGCAAGGATAAGAAGAAGAGTGATGTTAATAAGAGCATTTCAAAGAACATGGAGAACGGTAAGTCTATTCTTAAGGATTACGATTACTATGTAGCGTTGAATCCAAGCAGCTCTAATGCGGATGCTATAACTATCGGCGCAAAGGGCGATAACAGTACAGTCCTTTCCTCCAATGAGAATTCTGTACAGAATGCTACTGTTAAGTTCTTTATGGTAGGCGCTAAGTACTATGTAAGCTATAACATAGGCGACAGCACTTATCCGGAGGACATGGAGCAGGGAGTAGAGTTTGATCCGGGCGAGGATTTGAATCTTGCTATTATGTCAAGCAAGCGTAAGAATAGCAGGGATAAGAGCGGAGTTAAGCTTGTTATCCGAAACGACACAGATATGCAGCTTAATGTATGCGTAGACGGTGATGATGCTTCTGATCCAAGAGTAAGTATTGTGAACAGAGCTGGCAATGTTAAAGTTTATGAATAGTGATAGGAGTGAGAGTTATGGGTAAACTCAGCAGGTTTTTCAAAAATAAAAGATTGGATGACAGAGGCCTGACATTAGTAGAGGTTATGATTAGTGTTACCATATTTGCACTGATGGTTTATCCAATTGTGACACAATTGAATTCTCTTTTGAAACAGAATTATGTCGCAAAGCTCTCACAAGGAGAGACGGATTTTGCCACAAGAACTATGGAGCAGTTTAAGGATAAGGATTCGGATGTTTCCGATATATATACGGATTCATCCGGAATGCCTGTAAGCGGCACTAATTCTGCAGGATACTATGTGGAACCGTCTCTTGACCTTAAACAATATCGTTTCACTAAAAACAATATTAAGATTGAAGAAGATTTGGATTCGTCTGCTACTACTCTGGCAAAGCGCGGTACTACTTACAGAGTAGAGGTGGTGTTGGATTCTTCAGCTTATGACGATACTGACGGTACTAATAAAGACGACAGTGACGATGGCGGCAAGTATCAATATAAGAATCCTAACGACGCCACTTCATATAATTTGGAGAACGTAGACGACAGATTTGCAATTCTTATCAAAGAAAACTCAGGTAATTATGATTCAAGAGCATCATCAGATTTGGTTGATAAGATTGCAGCAAGACTTAAAGCAACAAATATCAGACGTTATAATCAGTGGTTAAACGGTGTAGACGTTTTAAAGGGAGATACTTATAAGAAGAATACCTATATTAAGGTTTCTTATGACGACGCTAAAAAGGCGTATCTGGCAACTGTTACCATTAGTTATACGGATATAATGTATGACCAGACTGTATCTTATGTTCTTATGAAGGATAAGGAGTATGACGCTAAGGCTTTAGGCAACCGCCCGCCGACCATTTATTTCTTTTATAACCAGTATGTTCAGAACAATCAGATTATTGATGGCAGCGGAACGGATACCGTTACATTTGATAATTCGGGATTGGCGACAGGCGGTTCTATTTCCGAAAATAACGCTTTAAAGTGCTATCTTGTAAGGAGTGAGGTTCAGACTGCAGGTAAGTACGTATATTATGAGCGTATTTCAGAAGGCGAAAACGCTAACGAGATGATTGGCGGAACGCAGCCTACGCAGAATATAGCAGGTTCATACGTATATAAAGTAGAGAACAATGGCAATGTATTTTATCAGTGGCCATCATATGTGGTGACGGAAGAAGAGTATGAAGCCAAGAATATTGACGATACAAGAAACTCTATAACGGAGCAGTTAGGTTCAAGTCCGTCCGCCATAGAGTATGTGGATTCAAACGGTGTGCGCAAGGTAAGCTATGTGTATAACAATGTTTTAGTTCCAAGCGATTATCCTCATGCTGCGCCGGCGTCAGAGTATTATTCAGAAAAGGTTGGTAATGGAGATTACAGTTATCTGTGTAAGAAGGAAGTACCGGGTAATTTGGCAAGCGATCCTCCAAAGGCGGTAGAGGGCGATATTGTATACCAGAACGAGGACAGACAATATGTATGGCCGAATGGAGATACTACGCAGCATGCTCCCGATACGGATCATTTTTCGATTTGTACTCCTTCCAAGATGGATTACCAAAGCGATATTACGGTTAATCTGCTTAGGACAGCGGACAGCATATTGCAGACGACAGGCAACAAAGACGCTATTAACATCTATACCAATATAGCAAAATACACTTCAGATAAGACAAATGTATCGGAGGTTATAGATACCGGAGTTGGAACAGGCGCGGGAGTAGAAGATACGAAAGTGACCTACGACACTATTCCATATGGCAAAAAGGCGGACGATACATATTATACTTATATACAAGGATTAAAGGACGATAAGACGACCGGTAAAAGGTCGATGTATCAAGTGGTTCTTACTCTCTATCGTGTGGTAGGAACCGAGGAAACTAAGATTATGACATTGCGGAGTGGAAAGGAGGTCTAATATGAGAATCAATAATGTTTTGCACAGAGTAAAGCATAAGCAGGGCGAAAGAACCGGGAAACCATTGATGAGTAACAACAAGGGTTCCAGCTTTGTATTGGTAATTGTTTCTGTTGCTTTGATTATGATTTTGATAGCAATACTTATGGCTATGATGATCGTACAGGGTAAGATGATGCAGTTAGGGCGTCAGACCAAAGGCAATTTCTATTACCTTGAGGAAGTGCTTGAGCAGATGCGTAAAGGCGTTGGTAATGAGAGCATCAAGCAGTTAAAGACAGCATATGACGACACAGTTTCCATGGTAGTGTTTTATGATACTAAGCAGCAGAAATATATGTCAGTTTCGGCTGAGACTGCAGAAAGTATTATGAACAACAAGTTTTTTGAAAACATAGAGGAACAATATTGTGTTGATAATACAAGCCTTAAAAAGATATTGCTTAGTTATGTAACAGACGTAGATGTAAGTTCATTAGTTACAGCCGACAATGTACAGATTACATTTGGAAGCGACTTTAAGTGTGAGAAGGTGCAATCTGCCAATCCGGTTGCGACAATAGGTTATCGTATTCAGGATATAACAGTTTCGCGCATGGATGAGAAGGGCAATTTACAGTCGATTACAACTGATATTGCTATATATCCTCCGGATAAGGCGTTGAATTTCCTTGCTACCGGTATTGATTTGGAGAATTTGTTTACTTATGCTATGGTGGCGGATTACGGACTGGATATTACAGCTACCAGCAAATCAGACGTGCGTGTTACCGGCAATGTGTACACTGCCTCTGATATGCGTAACAACGGTATTTACAAAGGAGCTATTGCCGCAGACGCAAGCGGAAAGTATTCTTTTGCCGGAAGCCAGCCGGGAGGAGATGGCACGACTGACGGAAGCAAGTATTCCGGTATATATGTTTCGGGTATTAATACGTCGCTTAATCTGCAGTCAGATATTATCTCATGTAACGGATGCATTACTGCAAGCAATGGCGCTACAATCAATGGTAATACTATGGAGGGTGATTCCAGCAGGGCTACGCAGGCTAACCTGTGGGCTAATAATATCGTAACTGCAGGAACAGAGAAGTCTTCTATTTTTATGAACGCACAGTTTAATATGTCGGACGACTTGGAATTAAACGCGCCAAAGAGCGATGTACAGTTAAGAGGTAATTATTTCGGATATAATTACGCCGCTGAAGAAGAATATGTTCCGGAGGGAGCTGCAACAGCAACCTCTAGAGGACAGATTACTACGGGTAATGTAAAGTCTCATACAAACAGCAGCGCTATTATCATTAACGGTGAGAATTCCAAACTTGATTTGGAGCTTTTAAACGAGATGGTAATAAACGGACGGTCATACATAGACCTGATTAGCGAGAACGCTGACAGCACTAATGAGAACGATACGGATATTGACATTAAGACAGCGGAATCTCTTTCCACCAAAAATCTTCAGCTTGCATATAGAGTTACCGAACCGAGAAAGGTTTCTTCAGATTTGCCGGCGTTAGTTACAACTCCTACTTCTACAGTGGGAAGTAACAAAGACGCTTTAGATGTTCCGGTGAAGTATTTCAATATGATAAAGTTCCTGACCAAGAGATTTTTTGAAGATGGCGGATATAAGATTTACACTACTAAAGAAGATAACGACCTTTATGATTCAGACTGGGATGGAATTGACGACAGCTCATTTGACGACGTTTGGAATGACATTCGAGACAAGGGCGTCAAGAGCGATTATTACAGAGGAATCATGGATGTGTATTTCCCTACGGACCGCATAATAGTAAATAAGCTGAAGGATGGTTCAACCGCTGAAAACTACACATATAAGTCTAATTCAAAAAACGAATTAGTATATCGGTATGATACAAACAAAAAGATAAGAGTTACCGACCATTATGGCAATACTTATGAGATATGGGATAATACGGTTCCGATTGCAACTGAGACGGATACGACTTATAAAGAGCTTGTGGAAGGCGTACACAGATATGGATTTATAACTGTCGGAGAAAAATACGATATGGTTTCACTGGTTGAAACCCGCGTTGGCAAAGAAGCTGATCCATATTATTTCTATCAGTTCTATGACGAGGCTGCAAAGGAGGATTTTGTACTTGATTATGCAAAGTATTCTTCTAAGACTGCCGCAGTAGACGACCTTTATTCAACCGAGCTGTTCCCGTCAGAGGAGATTGTTTTCCCGGATGAGATGCAGTCTACCGTATATACAAGAGGTCTTAGCACCGTACTTGATGCAAATGCTGAAAAGTATGAATTTAAGCGTGCTGTTAATAAGGATTCTAACTATTCGGAAGTTGAATTGATGAAGATGTATAATGAGAAGATTAAGAAATCTTATGTATATAAGAGTTATTTCCCGAAGTCTGAGTCAATGATTGACACGAATATGCTGGGTGTTTCAGAAGGAATGTTTGTCAACGGAATCCGTACAGCAAAGGGATTGTTTAACTATTCTACGAAGGATATTAATATTTCCCCGCTTACTAACCCTGAAAGCGTTGAGATTAACTGGAACGAGGTTGTTTCACACGAATCCGCTAACGGTGGCGCGGGAGTTGAGCTTGAGGGCTATACCGGCGCAAGAGTATGGGTTTCCCAAAACGATATCGTTATTGACGGTGATAACGCTGTCTTCAAGGGAGGCAAGATGAGCGGTATTGTGTTGTGTATGGGCGACGTAACGCTTAACAACGTAGAAGAATTTACAGGAACAATTATTACAGTAGGTAAGTTATATATTAGAAACACAAGTAACACGACTACCAAGTTCTATGCAGATGAGCAGATGTGTAACGGAATGCTGCAAAACGATAAGAACAACATGATAAGAACCTGTTTTGGATTAAAGAAGCTTGAAACAGGCGAGGAAGACAAAGACTTATCTGATTCTGTAACCAGTATTAGCGATACTGATTTGGTAGGATTTGAGAAGTGGGTTAGAAATGATGAATAGTGAGGTGATTAATTGTGAAGAACAATAAAGGATTCTCCTTAGTTGAACTTGTTATTGTAGTTGCAATTATTGCCTTGCTGGCCGGACTGTCTATGTTAAGTTTTAATGCAGCCAATAGCCAGAAGCCTGCCAAGGCAAGAAGTAATTTGATGAATAGCGCGGAATATTCTAAGACTTTAGTGCGCTCAGAAGAAAAAGACTGCTGTGTTGCGCTTATAAAGGGCGCTGACAATAATAATTATTATTGCATACAGGGTACTGCAACCGGCGACAGTCAGGATGAGCTTAAGAACAGTTTCCGCTCGCTCAATTCAGTTAAGAGTACTGTTACAATGCCGCTTACGTCTGAGGAAAAGGATGTAAAACGCAACGATCCAAGCGGAGGGTTTAGCCTTAGCGAGCTTATCAGCGATCCGAAAAAGGCGCAGGATTATCAAAGCGT
>CANQSN010000032.1 GCA_947626505.1 uncultured Lachnospiraceae bacterium | reverse complement strand
ATATCTTCGCCGCCTGATACTTCCGCTGTCTCCTCTGTCATAGCAGCCATATCTTCGCCGCCTGATACTTCCGCTGTATCCTCTGCCATAGCAGCCATATCTTCGCCGCCTGATACTTCCGCTGTATCCTCTGCCATAGCAGCCATATCCTCGCCGCCTAGTGCGTCCGCTGTCGAAGTAACCGACTGTTCCCCATTATCACTGCCGCCTAACGATATATTAGAGTCCATTTCCACCATGCTTGCAAACATTGCATCTTCTTTTGCCAATTCTTCAGAAGCCTTTTTCTTCTCATCTTCTGACATGCCTAATAAATCGAAAATATCATTATTTTCATCCAAATATGTAATTGTATCCGTATCAGAATCACCAGTAATGAGATCATTAAACATCCCATCCATACCTTCACCTAAAAGCTTCTCATCATCCATGATTTCGTCTCCATTTTTCATTTTCTAAATTAAAGGGCTTTCGCAATTGCAAAAGCCCGAATCATCTAAAAATATATGGTATCTACTTACTCTCGTAGGTTTCCTTAATCAATTCATCCATAACCCCTACTAATTTACCAATCTCAGGCTTTGTAATCTGTGCATTTACTCCAAGACTTTCACCTTTACGCCTCATTTCATCGTTAATCAGTGAGGAGAAAATAACAATAGGAAGGTCGTCAAAATCCTTCTGTTCACGAATTAACTTGCACAGACGATGACCATCCATCAATGGCATCTCTATATCCGTCAGCACCAAACGAACGTGATTTAATATATCGTCGCCCTCATGATGCCACTGCACCAGCTTATCCCAAGCCTCCTGTCCGTTATTACATAAATGAAGGTTAAGATATCCCGCTTTGTTCAGAGAATCTGCAATAAGCTTATTAAGAAGCGGTGAATCCTCTGCCACTAAAATATCTGCATCATTGAGGTTCCTATCTCCCATCTTATCAATCTCTGACGTCTTAAGGGTAGTCTCTGGGCTAATATCTGAAACAATCTTCTCAAAATCCAGAATAATAATCAATTTATTGTCTAATTTTAATATACCTGTTGCTGCGCTGTTCTCTGTAGAATTCACAGTCCTATCCGGCTTATTAACCTCTGCCCATGAAACACGATGTATTCCAATAACCTGATGTACATGAAAAGCAATATGCATATTGTTAAAATTAGTAATAATCAACATGTCTGATGGACTTACAGTTGATTTTAAACTTAATGACCTTGCCAAATCAACAACAGTAATAATTGTATCCCTTGGCATAAACAACCCCTCAATAAACGGATGCGCATTAGGAACCGGTGTAATCGGTTGATATTGTAATATCTCTCTTACCTTGGCTACATTAATACCATAATGATTATCGCCAATCTTAAATTCCAAAATCTCAAGCTCATTCGTCCCACTTTCCAATAAAATATTAGTATCCATAATATAAACCCTCCTGTGCCTTAGTCTCTATTTATTGCCCTTTAGATATAACATAATTTATTAATCATATCAGCATATCCATCTAAGGTATTATTACTGAACCGGAAGCGTTGCCATTATTAACGCTGAATGTATAATTCAGCGGAGCTTCTGCTCCTTTTGGAACCTCAAACAGCACTACTACCTTTTTAGATGCGCCTGCTTTTAATTTATTCTGATAAACCGAAAAATCCGTATTCAACATTGTCAACATTGGAGACAATACACCTTCCGGAGTATCCAAAGAATATGAATAGCTCTCGTCAATCATATCAAGCTCTACCGCCTTCTTTGAAGTATTTTTAATATCGAGCTTAATAACTAAAAGCTGTCCTCCATCCTCAGGCTCTACTGAAGCGCTTACATCACTGCTGTCGCTATAGCTTTTCTTTAATTCATACCCCATATAAAGCACCTGCAAATTATGTTTGCTATATAATGATGATAAATCCGGATTCTGCTGCGCCGCTGCATCTGCGGAAGCATCTGTCAACGCCTCTGACGTCTGTGCCGCTTCTGTTGTGGCAGCCTCTGTCGTAGCCTCGCCACTGGCATCACCGCTTACATTAGTATTCTTCGATAATCTGTCTTCATAATCAGGGTTCTGCTGCAGCACCTTACTTGCTGCATATTCAGCAATCAAATCATTCTGTTCCTTTGTTATAGAAGATTCATCCCCACATCCCGTAAGCACTGCTGCAAATACAGCCAATATTAATATTGAATAAATGCGTTTCATGCTCTTATCTCCTTGTATCAGTATCATATCTATTCTAACACTAATTTCCAAAACAAGCAAGGCAAATATGCAATAACGCAATTTTAGTAAAATTAAATATTATTATCAATATCAACGTCAAAGTAAAAACGGACTCCGCCGTCCACATTTTCCACTCCGTAAGCCTTGCCATGCGCATCCATAGTAGCAGCTACAATAGACAGCCCGATTCCATTTCCGCCATACTCCCGACTTCTTGCCTTGTCAGCCTTATAAAACTTAATAAATAATTTATCAATATCATCTTCTGAAATATGCTCGCCATCATTGTATACATAGATTCTAACTGCATTATCAAAGGCTTCTTGATAAATACGTACTATACCGTTATCCCTGACATAATGAAGCGCATTCGTAAAATAATTAGTAAATACCTGCTCAAGCTTAAACTCGTCCGCCCATACATAAAGCGGCTCCGGCAATTCCACCTCAACCTTGGCAGTACCCTGTTTAATTAAAATATCCGACTGCTGTATAACATTTCTAATCATCTCTGAAATATTAAAATGCTCAATTTGAATCTGATTATTACCAAATTCCAGCTCATTTAACGTAAGCAATTGCTTAACCATCTGATTCATCTTGTCTGCTTCATCAATAATAACATCACAATAAAATTCCTTACTCTCCTCATCATCTAAAATATTGTCCTTAAGCCCTTCAGCATACCCCTGAATCAATGCGATAGGAGTCTTTAGCTCATGGGAAACATGCGACAAAAATTCCTTCCTCATCTCATCAATCTGGGTTTTCCTGTCTATGTCCTTTCTAAGCTCGTTATTTGCGGTCTTAAGCTCGGAAATGCTTACTTCAAGCTTTTCCGCCATATTATTCATGCTGTGCCCCAAAACTCCTACCTCGTCGTCGCTAAAATGAGAAACCTTAGCGTCAAAATCTAAATTACTCATGCGCCTTGCAATATCTGCCATTTGCTGAATAGGTTTAGCATAGCTGTTACTGATAAACAGCATAATAACGCAGCCCAAAAGCGTTACAATAGTACCTACATACGCCAAAAACGTATTACTTATGGACGCACTGTTGCGTATGCTCTCTAAGGGCGTTTGAATCACAATTACCCTTTTATTGTCAAGCGTGCCAATAAGATTAAGATAATCCGAATCAGTAGTATTATCATGGGTTTTCTGTATAATATAAGAGCCCTTATCAGAGCCTGCCTTATTAAATCTCCAGTCTGAGCCTTCACTGGCTTGAGCCTTAGCCGCCAGGCTAAAAAGCTTCACCATGCTTACCTGTCCCATCGAGCCATCGCTGGAAGTAGAATAATCCGGAACTACAGTATTTTCATCAACAAATCTCCCTATTACTACGTCAATATTACTGCTGGTATAAAAATTCTCTGATAAAATCTCATATACATTTTCAGAATCGCCAACCATCTTATTAATGCTATTGTAAGAATCAACCAACACCTGTCGAATCTTACCGGCATAAAAATGTCCTAAAAATAAATGGCTGGCAAACCATGTAATGAGCATCCAGCTTCCCATTACCGCTACCAACATAAATGTTAATTTAAAACGAATAGAATGGAAGAATTTAATCCTTCCATTCTGATTTTCACCTTGTTTATGACTACTCATTCTGATTCCACCTCAAACTTATATCCCATTCCCCAGATTGTCTTAATATATTCGCCCTTGCTGCCAAGCTTAGAACGCAGTTTTTTAACATGCGTATCAATCGTTCTGGCGTCTCCAAAATAATCATAATTCCACACATTATTAAGAATCTTCTCCCTGCTTAACGCTACGCCCTGATTAATTATAAAATAACTAAGAAGTTCAAATTCCTTATAGCTTAACTCAAGCAGCTCCCCATCTAAACTAACCTCATGAGCGGCAACATCAAGCTCAATACCGCCGGCATTAATCTTTTCTCCCGTCTTAGCTGAAGCTGTACGCCTCAAAATAGCTTCAACCCTTGCCACAAGAATCTTAGGGCTAAAAGGCTTAGATATATACTCGTCTACGCCCAAATTAAAGCCCTGAAGCTCATCATGTTCATCAGTCTTTGCTGTCAGCATAATAATCGGAATCTTGGAATACTGACGAATCTCCTTACAAACCTGCCATCCATCCATCTTAGGCATCATAACATCCAAAATAATCAAATCAATATCTTTTTTTTCAAAGAAAATGTCCAACGCCTTCTCACCGTCGGCGGCTTCAATAACATCAAACTCTTTTTTTACAAGAAAATCCTTTACAAGCTTACGCATTCTGGATTCATCATCTACAACAAGAACCGTACATTTATTATTCATATGCCAAACACTCCTAACTCTTACATAATGGGATTATCAGTATATAGCCCTTATGGAAATCATAACAAATGAATATGACTAAACTGTGAAACTATAACCCACAAAAATAAAAAAACCTTCATTTTGCCTTAACTCACAAAATGAAGGACATTTTAATTACTCAATCCCCAAAGCCTGTTCCTTATCTTTTACAGCCTTCTCGCGCTGCTGCAAATCTTCTTCCCATGAAGCATATTTATTAACAATCTTATTCTCGGTATCTATATACGCAGAATTGGGATTAGTAGCTGTCATAATAAAAATACCTACGATAATTATCAAGAGTCCAAAAGTAAAAATCCTAAGCTTAAAAAGAGTATCCTTTAGCTTATTATTTTCTTTCATAAGCTGGTTAGCAGTATACTCCTCCTTACTTTTCTTCTCTTCCCTCTTATGCGCAGTTACATGAATCATAGGAAGCTCAGTTGCCTCCATGTGAAAATCATTTATCAAAGAATATCTGAGTTCTCTTAAAAACTCTAAGCCAATGGGCGTTACCAAAAGCTCTTTACTCACCAGCTTACGGTAAATCATAAGCACGCTCTCTTTACTCTGGGAGTTCATACGTCCTTTAATCGAAACAATATTCCTTTGCTCCCTCATTGCTAAATTATATTCTTCCTTAGTTTCAAATGCATAACCATCAATATAATAATATTCCATGCATATCCCTACTTTGCTTCTGAAGTAACTGAATTATCCGAGTTTTCTGTCTTAATATTAATATTATGAGTCCCTGCTAAAGCAATCATATCGCTTCTATGCTGCTCAATCTTAGTCTTACCCTCTGTAATCTGGGTATTAGCCTCCTCGGCTGCAGCGCTGTCGTTATTCTTAATGGCGTCCGCCAAGGCGGTCATGCCATCAAGCTGCAGTTTTACGCCATCTGCATATGTCTGCTTTAAATTCTGAACCTCCGAAGTAGCCGGCGCCACATTCATAAGATTATTATAAAATGTCGTATAGTTTGGAATTATCTCATCTTCAAAAGCAGAAATAATATCTTTTCTCTCCATATCGTTTATACCGGCAGAAACCTCGTTATAACGGTTTACTGCAGCATTTTCCTCTGCTTTAATAGCCGGAAGAGAAGTTTCGGCGTAGTTGATTAAATCAGTCTGCACAGGATCGTCCTTGGCATCGTTTCCACAACCAGCCATAGCAAATATCATAACCATAATCAAACCTGTTAATATTATATTTCTCTTTTTCATTGTAAAAGCCTCCATCTCTCTAAAAGCTAATGGACCAGAGGGGAATCGAACCCCTGTCCGAAAACATATCCATTGCGGTATCTCCCATCACAGTCAGTATTTTTACATTCCCTCCGTAAGACACCTACTGACAGGTTTCCTACTTTGGTAGCTTCATAATTCTACTTACGGTGCAAAGCTTAGCCATAAGTGTTCCCCACCGGTTTGATGCCGGATTCTCAGATGGCGGGACGTCTGAGGCCGACAAGCTGCAACTAGGCAGCTAAAGCTAAATTGTCTTCAGCGTTTAAATTTAATTCTAAGTTTTAAAGTGGTCCTAGTCCACTGATGGCTGCCCCAAATTCAACATCTCCGTCGAAACCAGTACTAGCCCGAAAATATATTATTCGCCTTAATAATGCGACACCTTATCATACTCCAAACCTTTCATAAAGTCAAGGCGCTTATCATAATCCTTGCATTAAACTTTATCCTGTTTCCATAAATAACTAAAAACTGATAATTATATATTCAAAGCTCGCTTACAAGTCTTGGCGCGGGCTTCGGGTATGCTAAGCAAACGCTTTCCTATCCAAGATTTCTAATCTTAAATTCTCTTTGCGCTTCTCTCTGCTGGTCTTTCTTGGCAATACTTTCACGCTTATCATATAATTTTTTACCTTTTGCAAGCGCTATCTCTATCTTTGCAAGACTTCCGCTAAAATATACGCGAAGCGGCACAATAGTATATCCCTTCTCCTTTATTCTTCCTGAAAGCTTGTTTATTTCTGACTTGTGTAGTAAAAGCTTCCTTGTACGCAATGGATCTTTATTAAAAATATTCCCCTTCTCATAAGGATTAATGTGCATATGCTGTATAAATACCTCGCCCTTATCAATACTTATAAAAGCCTCCTTAATACTACAATGCCCCTGTCTTAATGACTTAACCTCAGTACCATGTAATACAATGCCCGCCTCAAATTTATCTTCAATAAAATAATCATGATATGCTTTTTTATTGTTGGCAATTAATTTCTCGCCATGCTCCTTTGCCATAAATCTACACTCCTAACTCTATTTGATACCGTATAAGAATACACAACCCCTTGCAAAAATCGCTTACTGTACTTCTTCTTCAACAATTGAAAAATCAATAGTTCTGGTTTCCATATCGGCATTTTCTACCTTAATGCTAACTCTCTGACCTAAATTATATTCCTTTTTAGTATTTCTTCCTATCATCTTAAAATTCTCTTCATCATAATAGTAATAGTCGTCTATAAGAGAATTGACGCTTACCATTCCTTCAACAGTGTTGGGCAGCTCAACATACATTCCCCAGCTTGTAATTCCTGAAATGGTTCCCTCAAACACCTCGCCGATATGCGCTGTCATATATTGAACTTTCTTAAGCTTGTCAACCTCACGTTCAGCCTCTTCCGCCCTGCGTTCAGTTTTGCTGCAACTGTCAGCCACACCGTTTAATATACGTTCATAATGCTTTATACGCTTTTCGTTAAGCTTTCCATGAAGATTCTCCTTAATAATACGATGAATCTGCAAATCAGGATACCGCCTTATAGGTGATGTAAAATGACAGTAATACTTAGCTGCCAGTCCGAAGTGTCCTGTACACTCCACAGTATATTTTGCCTGTTTCATTGAGCGAAGCGTAAGCCTGCTTATAAGAGCTTCCTCCGGCATTCCTTCAATCTTTCCGAGAAGCTTCTGAAATTCCTTAGGATGCAGTTCTTCGCCGGTATTCTTAATAAAATATCCAAAATTAGCAAGCATAGTAGATAAATGCTCAATCTTATCCTGAGCAGGCGGCTCATGGGTACGATAGACAAATGGAAGCTCCTGCCAGAAAAAGTCCTCGGCAATGGTTTCATTTGCCATAAGCATAAAATCCTCAATAAGCTTCGTTGCGCAGTTATGCTCATATGGCTTAATGTCATATGGAATCCCTTTCTTATCCAGTAAAATCTTGCTTTCCGGAAAATCAAAATCAATAGAGCCTCTTTTCGTTCTACGCTCCCTGATTGCCTCTGACACCTCCAGCATCAACTCAAACATAGGCACCAATTCTTTATATTTGCTGCATTCCTCCTCGTCATGGTCTTCCAAGATCTTCTTAACGGATGTGTAACTCATACGCTTATCAATACGCACTACAGTCTCAGCAATCTTATGTCCAACCACCTTACCCTTCTTATCAATATCCATAATGCAGCTTAATGCCAGACGGTCAACCCCTTGGTTAAGCGAACAAATTCCATTTGACAATGCATGGGGAAGCATAGGAATAACCCTGTCCACCAAATACACACTGGTTCCACGTTTTAAGGCCTCTTTATCAAGAGGAGAACCCTCTTGGACATAATGGCTTACATCTGCAATATGGACTCCCAGTTGATAACCCTTCTCAGTGCGTGACAGAGAAATGGCGTCGTCCAAATCCTTAGCATCCTCTCCGTCAATTGTAACCATCTGCACATCACGCAAATCAAGACGTCCGCCTATATCATTTGAATCAATCTCCTCCGGAACACTCTCCACCTGCTTCATAACAAGCTTTGGATATTCGTCGGGAATATTTAACGCCCTGACTACTGAAATAATGTCTACACCCGGATCGTTGACATGTCCTAAAATCTCAACAACATGCCCCTCGGGATTATGTACGTCGTCGCCATATTTTGTAATCTTCACCACAACCTTATGTCCGTCCATTGCATTCTTAGTGTGTTCCTTAGGAATAAAAATATCCTTTGTAAACTTTCTGTTATCAGATACTACAAAGCCATAATTTTTACTTTTCTGAAATGTTCCTACAATCTGTGTAGTGCCTCTCTCTACAATCTTAGTTATAATCCCCTCCCTACGGTTGCCGGTCTTAACCTCGCTAACCTTAGCTAACACCTTATCGCCATTCAATGCACCATTTACACTATCTGCAGAAATAAAGATATCCTCTTTCTCACCTTCAACCTCTACAAAGCCGAAGCCCTTTGCATTACCAATAAATGTTCCAAGATATACCCCGCGTTCAGGAGTGCGGTATCGTCCGGCGGTATCTACCTCAAGTTTTCCCTCCTCTACAAGCTCTGTTAAAATCTTTCTGAAAACGCCCCTGTCCCCGCTTGAAACCTGCAATAAATATGCCATTTCTTTAAGTTTCATAGGTTTATATTGCGGTTCCTTAACAAAACTCATAATCATTTCTCTGCGCTGCTCATTTAACAGTTCATCCATAGCCGACACCCCATTTCCTATCTGATATACCAATTATAACACACTTCTTATAAAATATATACTTTATTTACTATAGAAAAAGGACCTCCCGAAGGCGGTCCACTATTACTTCCTATATAGTCATATATTAATTGAAATAGCTTAAATTAAGTACCATTGCAGCTACAAAGAACAATATTCCCAATATAACTGTAATAATCTCCAACTTGCCTTCTAACGTATGCCGCTTGTTCTTGCTGTAATAGGTATCGCCGCCCTGTCCGGTAAACGCACCGCCAAATCCGGCGTCCTTTCCTTCCTGTAAAAGAATAACCACACAAAGAACAACTGAAATAACCATTAACGCAATCTGAAGTGCAAGCTTCATATCAACTACCTCCAATTAATAAAAACATTACCTATAAAAATCACAGGATATATTTTATCATAAAGAATATGGTTTTTCAAGTGTTTTTTTGCAAATTTGCAATGTTATACTTCACGTTTGCACACGTTAAAGCCAAATACACTTTCAGCCCCCAGCTCCTCCTCAATTCTAAGCAGTTGATTGTATTTGGCATTACGGTCTGAACGACATGGCGCTCCGGTCTTAATCTGTCCCGCATTAACTGCAACTGCCAAATCTGCAATGGTTGCGTCCTCTGTTTCACCTGAACGATGGGAAATAATTGTATGGTATCCCGCGCGCTGCGCCATCTCAATGGCATCTAATGTTTCTGTCAAAGTACCAATCTGATTGAATTTTATTAAAATTGCATTTGCTATTCCATCATGAATACCATCTGCCAAACGCTTTGTATTAGTTACAAACAAATCGTCTCCAACCAGTTGAATCCGTCCTCCTAAACGATAGGTAAAAAGCTTCCAGCCCTTCATATCATTCTCATCCAATCCGTCCTCGATAGACATAATAGGGAACTCATCAATCAGGTTTTCGTAATATTGCACCATCTCTTCTGCATTTCTAAAAACTTCTTTACCACTCATTTTACTCTCGCCGGGAAAATAATAAAGCTCTGTATTTTCATCATACAATTCAGATGCCGCTGCATCAATAGCAATCTTTATATCCTCGCCCGGTCTATAACCGCTTACTGAAATAGCTTTTACAATATAGGATAATACTTCCCTGCTTCCGGCAAGATTCGGCGCAAAACCTCCCTCGTCACCGACCGCTGTACTATGTCCATCCTCATTCAAAAGCTTCTTTAAATTATGATAAATCTCTACGCAAATGCGCACTGCATCCTTAATACAATCCGCTCCTACAGGCATAATCATAAATTCCTGCAAATCTACTGTATTATCTGCATGCTTACCACCATTTAATATATTCATCATGGGAACAGGCATAACATGGCTGTTACTTCCGCCAATATAACGGTAAAGCGGGCAGTCAAGGTACATAGCAGCAGCCTTAGCACATGCTAAAGATACGCCTAAAGTTGCATTTGCTCCAAGCTTTGACTTATTCGCTGTACCATCAAGCTCAATTAAAGTATGGTCAATCTCTCTTTGGTTTAATACATCCATTCCCTCCAAATGATCGCAAATACGAGAATTTACATTATTTACCGCCTTTATAACTCCCTGCCCAAGATAACGTTTTTCCCCGTCTCTTAACTCTACTGCCTCATATTGCCCCGTAGAAGCTCCGGAAGGAACAATGGCGCTGGCTGTAATACATTCATTTACAGTAACCTCCACCTCTACAGTAGGATTTCCTCTGGAATCCAACACCTCCCGTCCATGTACATTTGTAATAACTCCGTTCATTGTATGCATACTCCCTGCACCTCCATAATCTAAATTCATAAATGTTACATACAAACAGCATGCAACTCTATAAGTAATTATGGTCAGAAAAAGAAAATATATACATAATTTATAAAATATTCCAAAATATAAAAATACCGGCGGCATTTGCCACCGGTAAATATATAGCTATAATTTATTCTTTCTTATCCTTATAGATAACTTTAACCTTGTTCTTTTTCTCCTGATACAGATTCTCATCCGCCAGATTCAGCACATGCTCCAAATTAACATCATCAGAAATAGTAAACTCATAAACGCCTACGCTCATATTAACATAGTATGGTTTATCGCAGTTATCATTAAACCTCTTAGATATATCGCGAATCCTTTTCTTTATAACCTCCGCATAATTATCCTGATTGACAATGGCAAATGCCGCAAACTCATCGCCTCCCATACGTCCTACCACATCCGACTTACGGAAAGACTCTGTAAGAATCTTAGCAATTGAGCTTAAAGCAAAATCACCGTCTTCATGTCCGAATTCATCATTAACAACCTTGAGCTTATCCATATCCGCATAAACAGCTATGGCATGTTTGCCTGCATGAATAGGATTCTTAAGCATCTGAATAACCTGAGTTGTAAAACCTCTTCGGTTAGCAATCTGAGTCAACGGATCAATCCTGCTCATCTCATCAAGCTCTTTATTATGCGCTACTGTCTGTGCAAGATTCTCCTCAAGCTCTCTCTTAAGTGCATTTTGCTGCTCTAAAATCTCTATTACCTCTAATGAAACGCTTACCTGACACGCCATCTGTGAAGCATATCTGAAATGCTCGATAGACGACTCCGTCATCAACAATCCATACTGTACCTCACCTGAAAATAATGGCATAACAAACATATCATATCTGCGGTTCTGTGGAAGAAAATCAGCAGAAAACACATCCTCTATATTAATCTTCTTCTCCTTACCTTTATATAGAACTATCTGATCCTTATTGTGATATGCACTTACATAAATATTGTCAGGATACTTCCACTGTGAACCCTCCGAGTGGGTTATACCCTTACTGTAAGTAAACAAATAGCTGGAATCAAAATTCAAATGCTGAAACTTGCCAACAATAGACTGACATCTCCTCTTTTCATCCTTAGCGAACTGAAAAATATCTCTGGTAGTTGTAGACAGCAATACCTCAAACAACTTGTTTTCTTCATTTACATATACCTTCTGTCTTGTAACAGAAAGCATTAATTCCTGCTTCATATCTGAAAACATAGATATAAGCTTTATCTTATCGGAATCATTATTTAAACGATTCATAAGATAACTCTGTATCATATTATTAATAGAGAAAAAGTCGTAAAGCTCTATACTATCCTCTGTATAGCACTTAGAAAAACTCATGTACTGCTTAGTAAATTCATTTCTCTTAAAATCAAGGGTACCGTCTTCCTTTACAATACGGAAAATGTACAGAAAATATTGTTCCACAAGCTTCTCAATATCCTCTGTATTCTTGCTTCCAAAATACACATTAAACCTGTTATGGAATATCTCATCAGCAAAAGCTCTAATATCATCATCTGTCAAAAGCTCTCTGCCAAAATCAATCTCATTCCCTGAAGACTGATTACCGCTGCACCCGCAAGAGCCGCGCGTAATCAGCTTGGATTCCACAGTCTTATGTATATCTTCCCCCGCAATAAGCAAAGGACATTGCAATACTGCGTGATATGCAAGCTCCTTAGGATCAGCCCGCACTGTAGTCAAATGAGGCTCCACAAGCATAGCTGTAGAGCTGTCGTCAAATCCAGTGACCAATATATCCTTTCCCGGTTCCCTTCCAACCGCTCTGGCAGCTTTATATACACCGTTTGCCATATCGTCGTTGGCACATGCAATTGCCTCAACTTCAGGATGAGACAGCAAAAACTCCTCAACGTCCTCTTTACAGTATTCTGAAAAATTGCCATAAATAATATAATCTTCATCCAGCTCAATGCCATGATTCTTAACTACATCACGAAATACATTAAGACGTTCCAGCGCATCCAAATTAGATACCGGACCGCTTACAAATCCTACATGCTTGCAATTATGATGCGTAAACAAATGCTCAATAGCGCTGCGCATTCCGGCGCGGTTATCAACAACTATATTACTGTATCCCTCCTGTTCCCCACATAATAATATTATAGGAACGTCCTTAAACTGCGACAAAAAATTCCTCTGCTGCTTCATGCCAAGAAAGGTTGTAATCGTACCATACTCAATTAAAATTGCATCTAAAGACTTAAAGTTGGCAAAAGAATACAATGTATTATACTGATATCGGTATGAATTGGCTTCCACATCATCATATTGAGCTCCAATCAATCCGCCCGGTAAAATAAACAAATTGGCGTCGATTGCCTTTGCGCCCATCATAACTCCTTCGCATATTGCATATGAAAAATTGTTTTCTATCATACCCATGAATAACGCCAGATTCAATCTTTTTTCCATATTGTATCCCTTCCATCTCTAAATCACTTACATCCCTTTGCATCTTACTATAAATGCAGTCTCATCCATCCGCCCCTTTGGAAATGAAACCGCACATAATACGGTATATTATAATGTTTAAGCCAAACTTAATACTATCTGACAATCAGGCTCTTACCTGTCATCTCCTCCGGCTGTTCTAAGCCAAGTATATCAATAAGTGTTGGAGCAATGTCACAAAGCGCTCCCCCTTCTCTAAGCTTAACTCCATCATCATAGTTCACCAATATAAATGGTACCTGATTAGTTGTATGCGCTGTATGAGGCGCTCCGGTCTCATAATCAACCATCTTTTCTACATTGCCATGATCGGCGCAGATAAACAGGCATCCGTCAACCTGCTTAACAGCATTAACAGCAGCGCCAACGCACTGGTCAATACGTTCCACAGCCTTAACCGCAGCCTGAATAACGCCTGTATGTCCGACCATATCAGGATTAGCAAAATTAATTACAATAACATCATATTCACCTGAAGTAATTGCTGCGTTAAGTCTATCACCAACCTCAGGAGCGCTCATCTCCGGCTGCAAATCATATGTTGCAACAGCGGGAGACTTAACAAGAGAACGCTCCTCGTTCTTGTTAGGTTCCTCAACACCGCCATTAAAGCAAAATGTTACATGCGCATATTTCTCTGTTTCTGCAAGGCGGAGCTGCTTTAAGCCATTTGCCGCCAAAAACTCTCCAAAAGTATTAGTAATACTCTGTTTTTTAAATGCTACCAGCTTATTGCCAATAGTCTCATCATAATCTGTAAAGCACACATAGGTCAGCGGCATAAATCCATTGCGGCGTTCAAAACTGTCAAAGCCTTCATCGCAAAAAGTTCTTGTAATCTCCCTTGCCCTGTCCGGACGGAAGTTAAAGAAAATAACAGAATCGCCGGCTTTAATGGTAGCCCTTGGTTTACCATTCTCCATAATTACAGTAGGTATCACAAACTCGTCGTTATTACCATCATCATATGAGGCCTGTACCGCTTCCACAGCATCTGTAGCAGCAATTCCCTCGCCGCATACTAGAGCATTATATGCCTTTTCCACTCTGTCCCAACGGTTATCTCTATCCATAGCATAATATCTTCCATGAACAGAAGCTATCTTACCAACGCCAATCTCCTTCATCTTGTTTTCCAGTTCCTCCATAAAACCCTTGCCTGAGGTCGGCGGAGTATCCCTGCCATCTAAAAAGCAGTGTACATACACATTGTCTAACCCTTCTCTTTTAGCCAGCTCCAACAATCCATATAAATGAGTGTTATGGCTGTGCACTCCTCCATCTGAAAGCAGTCCATATATATGAAGGTCAGAACCCTTATCCTTGCAATTCTTAACTGCTGCAAGCAGCTCCTCATTCTTAAAGAAATCACCATCTTCAATACTCTTGGTGATTCTGGTCAACTCCTGATAAATAACCCGTCCGGCGCCGATATTCATATGTCCAACTTCACTGTTACCCATCTGTCCATCCGGAAGTCCTACATACATACCGGAGGCATTGCCTTTAGCAAATGGGCATTCCGCCATCAGCTTGTCCATTACAGGGGTATTGGCCATAGCCACTGCATTACCCTCCTTATTGTCGCTTAACCCATACCCATCAAGTACCATTAAAACAACCGGTTTCTTACTCATCATCAAAATCTCCTTTTAACAATATATTAACTGATTTACTTAACTATAAATATAGTTATATCACAAAAAAATACTTATAACTGATACTATTTTACTACAATACAGGTTAAGAATAAAGTATTTTTTTGAAAATTTACAGAATATTCATTATCGTAATATCATATACTTATTTTTAATTTTACCGCTCAACGCATTAAAAATTCCTTTTTAATAATATTTTTATATTTCCACTGACAAGTCCATCTCCTCTAGCAGTCTCCGGTACTCGTTATAAGACTCTTTTAAATAAATGCGTGTCGTTTCAACGTTGCTGTGTCCCATCATATCCGCCAGTTTAACAATATCATGGCTTAACCCGTAAAATGTACGGGCGAACAAATGCCTAAGATTATGGGGAAATACCTTTTCCTCGTCAATCCCCGCTTCCCTGCACAGCTTTTTCATTTCCCGCCAAATATAAGTCCTATCTAACGCCTTTCCTTTTTTCGTCTGGAACACAGGTCCTCTTTTTATATCATATTTACATACATAGCAGAGCAGGCTTTTTTGCAGTTTCTTAGGCAGCATAATCTTCCGTTCTTTTCCCTTATTGTAAGTAGACACCGTACCGCTTTTTAACGCCTGTACGGTAATTGAAGCCAGCTCGCCCACTCGTATGCCTGTGGCGCAGATTGTCTGAATTATCAGTCCAATCCGCATTTTACCGGTCTGTGCGGCTGTATTTACCAGCTTCTTATATTCTTCCTTAGTAAGCTCCTTATCCTCCGGCATAAACGTCTCTTTCTGGATTCTATATGTCTTTACCCTAAGGTCATGCCACTCCATAAACTCAAAGAATTGGTTCGCCGCCACAAGAAAAGAATTTATGCTTGTTGTCTTGTAATCCATTTCATTTTTCAGATAGTCCTTGTACTTAAGCACCAGCGCCCTGTCCACATTCCGTCCCGCCGCATATTTCGACAATTTTCCTAAATCGCACATATACTTTTCTATGGTTCTAATGCTTTTCTCCTGCTCATAAAGATAAAGCCGGTACTTATTTAATGCTTCCTCTGTTATTTTTCGTTTCTTCATATATATTTCCTCCATAAAAATACAGGCATACAATGCCCAAATTTTGCACATGCAAATCTATTGTTTTACATGCTCGAAGTTTAAATAAAACAAAAAAAATGCAGGTAAGCATTAAAAACTTACCTGCACACAATTTATTACAAATTGATTATTTATTGTAGTTGACAATCTTTCCAAAATCCGGTTTTAAGGATGCGCCTCCAATCAAACCGCCATCAATATCCGGCTTGGCAAGAAGCTCTGCTGCATTTGATGCATTCATGGAGCCGCCATACTGGATACGAACTGCTTCAGCAGTTGCTTCATCATACATCTCTGCAATCAAATCACGTATACCTTTACATACCTCCTGCGCCTGCTCTGCTGTAGCAGTCTTACCGGTACCAATTGCCCATATCGGCTCATAGGCAATAACAAGCGTTTTAACCTGCTCTGCTGTAACACCATCTAAATCAGATTTAATCTGAAGACGAATCCAATCCATTGTTACTCCAAGTTCTCTCTGCTCTAGGGACTCTCCGCAGCAAAGAATAGGGGTAATACCAGACTCAAACGCCTTCTTTACCTTCTTGTTAAGCAAAACGTCATCCTCTTTAAAATAGTCGCGTCTCTCAGAATGTCCAAGTATAACATACTTAACTCCTGCATCCTTAAGCATTGGCGCTGCAATCTCTCCGGTATAAGCGCCGCTTTCTTCAAAATACATATTCTCTGCACCAACTGCAACATTACTTCCCTTAACTGCCTCGACAACAGGAACAATATCAATAGCCGGTACACAGTAAACAACGTCTACTTCGTCATTGTTTACTAAATCCTTTAATTCATTTACCAAAGCAACCGCTTCACTAGGGGACTTATTCATCTTCCAGTTGCCGGCAATAATCTTTCTTCTTGACATATCGATTCTCCTTGAAATAATATAATTTAATTACTTATCATTGGCTGCAGCAACACCGGGAAGCTCTTTACCCTCTAAAAATTCAAGGGAAGCTCCTCCTCCTGTAGAAATATGAGTCATCTTATCGCCAAAGCCCAATGTATTAACTGCTGCTGCTGAATCACCACCGCCAATAATGGTAACTGCATCCGTATCTGCCAAAGCCTTAGCCACTGCAATAGTACCATCAGCAAAATTAGGCATCTCAAAACAACCCATTGGTCCGTTCCATACAACTGTCTTAGCGTCCTTAACTGCATCTGCAAACAACTCGCAAGTCTTCGGTCCAATATCAAGACCTTCCCAATCAGCAGGAATCTCGCCGCGTCCAACAACCTTTTTATTGGCGTCATTAGAGAAATCATCAGCAATTACAGTATCTACCGGAATCAACAGATTCACACCCTTCTCCTTAGCCTTGTTAAGCATCTCTAATGCATACTGCTTATAATCATTCTCTAAAAGGGACTTACCAACTTCTTCACCTAGGGCAGCCATGAAAGTATATGCCATACCTCCACCAATGATTAAGGTATCAACCTTGTCCAAAAGATTCTCAATAACAGAAATCTTAGAAGAAACTTTAGCGCCGCCAAGGATAGCAACAAATGGTCTTTCCGGATTATTAACTGCATTGCCTAAGAAATCAATTTCCTTCTGCATTAAATAACCAACCACAGCAGTATCCACATACTGGGTAACGCCAACATTAGAACAATGCGCTCTATGAGCAGTACCGAATGCATCATTTACAAATACATCACAAAGGGAAGCAAGATCCTTTGAAAATGCCTCGCCATTCTTAGTTTCCTCCACGCGATAACGGGTGTTCTCTAAAAGAACCACATCACCATCCTGCATAGCCTCTACAGCCGCTTTAGCATTCGCACCAACAACCTCATTATCAGCGGCAAACTTAACTTCTTGCCCCAAAAGCTCAGTAAGTCTCTTAGCAACAGGCGCTAAAGACAACTCCGGCTTTGGCTCTCCTTTTGGCTTACCTAAATGAGAGCAAAGAATAACCTTACCTCCGTCAGCAATCAGCTTTTTAATAGTAGGCAGTGCAGCAACCAAACGATTCTCGTCTGTAATATTCAAATCTCCATCTAAAGGTACATTAAAATCACAGCGTACCAGAACCTTCTTGCCCTTTACATTAATATCATCAACAGATTTCTTATTAAGCATTGTATTATGCTCCTTTCCAATTCGTTTTACATAATCAGGTGAAAAGAAAAATCTTATACACCTTAAAGCTCATTAAAAAATAATGAGTCCGGTCCAAATGACCGGACCCATTCAGGATCATTATAATCTACACCGGCATCAAACCGATTTTGAACATATACTAAGCTAACTCTGAGAAATACTTGATAGTTCTAACCATCTGGCTGGTATATGAGTTCTCGTTGTCATACCATGAAACAACCTGTACCTCATATAAACCATCTCCAACCTCAGAAACCATAGTCTGAGTTGCATCAAACAGTGAACCATAAGTCATACCAACAATATCTGAAGATACAATCTCATCCTCATTGTAACCATAAGATTCGTTAGCTGCTGCCTTCATTGCTGCATTGATACCATCTACAGTAACATTATCGCCCTTAACAACTGCGGTTAAGATTGTGGTAGAACCTGTAGGGGTAGGAACGCGCTGTGCAGAACCAATAAGCTTACCATTAAGCTCTGGGATAACAAGTCCGATAGCCTTAGCTGCACCAGTTGAGTTAGGAACAATATTAACTGCTGCTGCACGAGATCTTCTTAAATCACCCTTGCGCTGAGGTCCGTCCAATGTCATCTGGTCGCCGGTGTAAGCATGGATAGTAACCATAATACCGGACTGGATAGCTGCATACTTGTTAAGAGCATCAGCCATAGGAGCTAAACAGTTAGTTGTACAAGAAGCTGCAGAAATAATAGTATCTGAAGCCTTCAAAGTCTCATGATTAGTGTTGTAAACAATAGTAGGAAGGTCGTTACCTGCAGGAGCAGATATTACTACCTTACGAGCGCCTGCATTGATATGAGCCTGCGCCTTATCCTTACTTGTGTAGAAGCCTGAACACTCCAGAACAACATCCACATTCAAGTCTTTCCAAGGACAATTGTTAGCATCAGGAAATGCGTAAATCTTAATCTCCTTGCCATCAACAGTGATGGAATCCTCACCGGCTGTTACAGTATCAGCCTTCTCATACTTACCTTGAGAAGAATCATACTTTAACAAATGTGCCAACATCTTAGGAGATGTCAAATCATTAATTGCTACTACCTCATACCCTTCTGCTCCAAACATCTGTCTGAATGCAAGACGACCAATACGTCCAAAACCATTAATTGCTACTCTTACTGCCATTTTTAATTCCTCCTAGATTATAATTTAAATACAGACACTACTTAAGAAAATACTGGTATCACTAGTAAATAAGCAGTTTCTTAGGCTTGTCCATACTTTTTGTTAAAAATCTCACAATCATTGGCGTAATTGCGATTTTTACATAGTTATATAATACTCACTTTTGGCAAAAAATTCAAGAGGTAATTCAAGATTTCTTGCTATTTATTGGTAAAAGTGTCACAAAATAATACCAACTCTTATTATAAGTGCATATATATTACAATACCCAATTTTTCAAATAAAAAACCATCTATTTGCATAAAATGTGCATATAATCATATAAAAGTATCACTTCATGCAAAACAGACGGTTTATTATATTTATTAATTTATCTTTTTAGCAACTATACTGGTGCAGCGCAAGGCGATTTTGCCTGTACGTTTATTATTTTTATTAATTTATCTTTTTAGCAAATGCCTGTACTCCTGTGCGTACTTATTGCAATATGCCTTAATATCCTTATTATCCTTCACCAGCTCCATAAGCTCAAGCTTATGTGTTTTAGGGTTTCTAAAGCCTATAGTCATCTCCCCTGTGCATGTACTGGAATCAATCTCCACCTCAAAATTCCTGAATTCCTCAGGAATTGCCTTAATCTTCCTGCTGGCAGCCAAATCCTGCAAAAAACCTACAATCAGTAATACTACCATTACAACTATAAACAAAGCTATTGCTGTTGTTCTGGTAATTCCGATTTTACCTAGATTAACAACCATAATACCCGTTAGGTCTTTCATATCCACAGGCCCAAGCTCCCTGCAGTCCCAACTGTGGTTTCTGTTATCACCCATGGCAAACATCTGGTTTTTCCCCAATGTAAGCTTATCAATATCCATATCTTCTGTCATCGGCTCGCGTATATAATCTTCATCTATAACCTCTCCATTTACCTTAAGCACGCCATCTGACATGGAAAGAGTATCGCCGCCCACTGCCACGCAGCGCTTAATCAGGTATTCATTCATTTCATCGGACCAGAAGACTACAATATCTCCCGGATTAAGCGAACCCTTCTTATCATACTTCTGGATAATGCCAACCTGTCCGTCCTCAAGCGTATTTTTCATTGATTCACCATCTACTACGATAAATCCATAAAAATAATGCGTTACAACATATAACACAAGCCATATGGCAAACAGTCCCAGAAAAAACTTTACGGTACTAATAATACCCAGTCTTAACTTAGCCTTCTTTATCTGCTGAGAAGTATTAATTGCCTGCTCCTCTTTATCGTCTGCAACAACAATCTGCTCATCTTCTCCAATATTGCCAACGTTCTGATTATTATTATCCTCCTCTTTTCCAGTTTCACTCTGCAAATTCTTATCTTCGTTATCCATATTAATATATAACCTTCTCTCCTGCTTATAATCGCCATTTCACATTATTCTAAAACAAATCAAACTAAAAGTAAAGGCTACGCCTTAGGCAAATCCTGTTTATCCCCCATTTTTCTATTTTTTATGCTTCTTAAGCGCAATATAAAATGCAGCGCTAAAAGCGCAATAAAAGCCCCCGTACTATCAATCAAAACATCTGTAATCCTGCCGGCGCGCCCTGTCACAAAGGTCTGGTGAAACTCATCCGTACAGGCGTAAAAAAATGTACAAAAAAAAGCGGGAATATAGGGATACCAACGAACAATATTGTATATACATAAAAACATACACCATGAAAGCACGCCAAATTCTGTCATATGCGCCAGCTTACGGACAGGAAACGACAGCCTTTCAGCTAACAGCGCTGTTTCATGGGCGTCAAGCGACACTATATTAAGCCTTTTAACACTGTCAATTATAAAATCCACAACCACTGAGCTTGTCCGGCTTGATTCGTCCGCCGGACTGGCGGAAAAACAAAAAATAACCACCATCATTACTATAGCGGGAATACAGGTTAAAAACACAGTTCCAATATGCTCTCTTGTAAGTGAATGTCTCCAATCATATTGTGTTTTTTTATCTTTATTATCCATAGCTACTCTCTATCAACCATAATTCAAAGCATTTAGTAATATTCTATTTATCAAAAAAATAACATATCTAACTATTTCTATCCAAAAGCTCCTGCATAAATGCAGCAAGCTCCTCCCTCATATCAGGACGTCTCATTGCAAATTCCAGATTGGCTTTTAAAAATCCCATCTTATCCCCAATATCATATCTCTTGCCATTCATAACTTTAGCATAAATCATCTGCGTTGTCATAAGCTCCACTAACGCCTTAGTAAGATGAATCTCCTTTTCTCCTTCAGTTTTCTGCCTTATAACCATCTCCTCCAAGACGTCAAAAATCTCAGGCGTAAGAATATATCTTCCGAAAATGCCATAATCTCCCGGTTCCGTTCCGGGCTGAGGCTTCTCTACAATCCCATTAAGCATATGGATAGTCTCCTCCTGCCGCCATGAATTACCCAAATCCACTACGCCATAGCGAGGCAGCAATTCCTTAGACATTTGCTGTACTCCCACTACGGAAGTGTGTACGCTCTCATAGGTATCAATAAGCTGCTGCAAGCCTGTTCCGCAATGCTCGCACTCAATCATATTATCAGGAAGCAGCACTGCAAATGGCTCCTCCTCCACAAAGGTTCTGGCACAGTACACTGCATGTCCAAGTCCAAGATTTTCCTTCTGTCTGGCGTAATAAATAGTCGCCATATCGGCAATATCCTTAATCTGCTTAAGCTCCTCCTCCTTGCCCGCCTCCTTAAGCTTCTCCTCAAGCTCATAGGAATGGTCAAAATGATTTTCCATCGCGCTTTTATTAGAATTGGTAATAATTAAAATCTCACTGATTCCGCTGTCAACCGCCTCTTTTATAATATACTGGATAGTCGGCGTATCCACAAGCGGAAGCATCTCCTTTGGGATGGCTTTAGTAAATGGCAAAAATCGCGTACCAAGCCCCGCTGCCGGAATAATCGCTTTCCTGATAGGTTTTTTTATTGGTTTCTTCATACACTACCTCCATGATATAGTGACCTTATCCCCGCCCAAATATGCGGAGAACTTCTTGCCGAAAAAGGTTAAAACGCCTTATACAGCAGAAAATATAACCTCCATATCGCCATGAAACTTAACGTCCATAACGCCCTTGGGAATAATAAAATTACTTCCCTTTCTAAGCTTATACGCTTTAGAAGCATTATCTCCGGCTGTTATACTGCCCTGTCCTTCAATGACCGAAGCAAGCATAAAATGCTGGTCTTGCCGGACTCTGCTGTCCTTCTTAAAATCAGCGTGCCACACCTTGTAATACGGACACCTTACCAATAATTTAAAACTATTATTGACTGTGCAATTGTCATAGTCTGTATATTCTTTTGATTCCTCAAGAGTTGTATATTTATCGGAATACTTAGCAGAGCCATTAACATACCGCTCGCAAAACGGAACCTTAATAACATCCATACTCTTTTGCAAATGGAGCTCCCTCGGTTTATTATTGTTAAGTCTGTCATAATCATATACTCTGTATGTAATATCGCTATTTTGCTGCGTCTCCAAAATTAACGTGCCGCCCTTGATGGCATGAAGCGTCCCTGGCTCAATCTGAAAGAAATCACCCTTCTTAACAGGTATCTCCCTGATAAAATCAGACCATCGCTTCTCGTTAATCATTTTTTTCATTTCTTCTCTCGTCTTAGCATGGTGGCCTATTACAATAGTATTGCCCTCCTCTGCATCTAAAACATACCAGCACTCAGTCTTTCCAAGAGCGCCATTCTCATTCTTTGCGGCATACTCATTGTCCGGATGCACCTGTATGCTCAAATCCTCTTTTGCATCAATAATCTTAGTCAGCAAAGGAAACACATCGCCATCAATATTATCAAACAGCTCTCTGTGGTTATTAAACAGCCATGACAAGGACTCTCCCTTATAGTCTCCGTTTTCAATAATGCAATCGCCATTTTCATGCCCGCTTATAGCCCAGCACTCGCCCACATGGTCTGAGGGAAGCTCATATCCGTATTCCTTAAGCCGGTCTCCGCCCCATATTGTCTCCTTTAATACAGGCTTTAGGAAAATAATATCCATTCATAAATCCTCTCTGTTTAATATTTTTAATCTCTCCTGTATCTGCCGCTTTACATACCGTTATCGAACCTTACACTTATTGGGCAAGCCTGCTTTCTTTAGAATACGTTTATATTTACTGCGCTTTGAAATCGGAATCTTTACCTTAGCTTTCTTATATATTTTTGCAAATGCTTTGCCGCCCACATCTTCAGTTGAAAGCTTTGTTGTCCGAATTGTAATATTTTTAAGATTAGAGCAGCCATAAAATGCATGATTACCAATGTATTCTACCTTAGCCGGAATAACAACAGACTTTAAATTGGTGCATTTATAAAACGCCTTATCGCCAATCTCAACAATATATTTGCCAAAAGTAACCTTCTTTATTCGCTTGTTCCCCTTAAATGCATTATCGGAAACAGCTACAATCCGATACCGTTTACCGCCCACATTAACGCTGTTTGGAATATCAACTGAAGTCGCCGCTGTATTTAGATTTTTTGCATATATTATTGTACCCTCGTCTGCATCATCTATCTCATAGCGCGCTTTATTAACCGTTACTAAATCTCCGCCCTCCAAACTCTCGGCGTCATCAGCTTCATCCTCATCATACGCCTCATCTTCCTCGTCTATATCTTCTTCGTCCGAATCAAACAAAACTCCCGCTGTTATTGGCGCCTGTGTCGTTGTCTGCGCCGGCGGTATTATACTTATTGACGGTATCCCTGTTGACGGATTTCCTGTTGTTGGATTATCCGTTGTCGGTGTTCCTGTCGTTGGATTATCCGTTGTCGGTGTTCCTGTCGTTGGATTATCCGTTGT
>CANQSN010000031.1 GCA_947626505.1 uncultured Lachnospiraceae bacterium | reverse complement strand
AATTACATATATTTGTCATATTTTTTGTTGACCTTTTTGAAGAAAAAGTGTAAAATACATTTATATAGATGATGCGAACATATAAAGATATGCAGAAAGGAAGCAGGTGATTGGAATGAGTATGGGTATTTCAGGCGTTGGTTCAAATTACAGTTATGCAGGTGGAATTGTAAGCGGGCAGGTGGATTCCAGCAAGAATCCAGCCGGCGTTACTATAGATGAGATTGCTAAGGAACAGATTAACGGTACTAACGTAGGCACTAGGAACGCTGAAGACGGTCAGAGTATGCTGAATGTTGCAGAGGGCGCGCTGGGAAGGATGTCCGATATGCTGCAGAGGATGCGCGAGTTGGCTGTTCAGGCAAGCAATACTGCAGTATATACCGACAGTGACCGCAGCAAGATGCAGAAGGAAATCGACCAGCTTAAGAAAGGGCTTCAGGAAGTAACGAAGAACACAGAGTTTAATACAAAGAAATTGCTTGATGGAAGTATGGCGGATGCTAATCTGGCAACTAATCCGGACGGAACAGGTATGTCTATCCAGTTTGAGGATACTACCCTTAAGACATTAGGCATTGAAGATTTTGACGTGACTAAGGATTTCGATATTAAAGATATTGATAATGCGCTAAAGATGGTAAATGAAAAGCGTAGTGATTTTGGCGCACAGACTAATGCGTTAGACAGTGTGATAGCTTATAATAATATTTCATCTGAGAATATGACTGAGTTTTCAAGCACTATTGAGGATGTGGATATAGAAAAGTACATATCTGACAAGAATAAGAAGGAACTGCTTGATATGTATCAGATGTATGCGCAGAAGATGGATATTCATAGTCAGGAGTCCTTTATCAATAAGATGTTCGGGCGCGCATAGTTATATATATTAGTTTAGTATGGGAGGTGGTTTACACCTCCCTGTTTTATTTTGAGGATGTCACATTGTGTTACAGGAGGAGTTTTATGAATTTTGGTATATTAGGATTAGGTACGATTGCTGAGAAGATGGCGCTTACTGTTTCAAAAATGGAAGGCGTTACACTAGCGGGGGTGGCGGCAAGGGATTTGAATAAGGCGGTGAATTTTGCGAAGCGTTTTGGAGTGGAGAAGGCGTATGGAACATATGAAGACTTGGCGTCGGACGATAGTATTGATTTAATTTATGTGGCAACGCCGCACTCGTTTCATTATGAGCACGCTAAAATGTGCATGGAGCATGGCAGGGCAGTGCTTCTTGAAAAAGCATTTTGTGTAAATGAAAGAGAGGCGGAGAAGTTGATTTCCCTTTCAGCAGAGAAAAATGTGCTATTGTGCGAAGCAATGTGGGTACGTTTTATGCCATTGGCAAAAAGGCTTAGCGAGCTGTTAAGCGAGGATTTGATAGGCGAGATTGTTTCAGTTACTGCTAATATCGGTTATGAGCTTACAAAAATCGAGCGCGTAGTAGAGCCGGCTTTGGCTGGGGGAGCTTTGCTGGATGTTGGAATTTATGCCCTTACATTTGCAACAATGGCGCTTGGATATGATATAAGTTACCTTTCTACATCTGTAGTTAAGCTATCCTCCGGCGTTGATGCGCAGGAAAATATCACATTGACCTATCAGAGTGGAGCTATGGCAGATTTGTATTCCACCATGCTTTCAAATACTAACCGTCAGGGTGTAATTTATGGCACAGACGGGTATATTGAGGTTGATAATATTAACCGGTTTGAAGCCTTGCGAGTGTATGACCGTAATCACAACTGCATAAAGGAAATAGAAAGAGAGCCTCAGATTAGCGGTTATGAATATGAAGTGATGGCTTGTATGGAAGCGCTTAAACGCGGTGAAATCGAGTGCGAACAAATGCCTCATGCAATGACGCTCAGGATGATGCAGATTATGGATGGGATTAGAAGGCAGTGGGGACTTGTGTATCCCGGAGAGGAGTGAGAAAATGGGACGAAGATTGGCAGTTTTATTTCCCGGGGTTGCATATAGCTGTGATAAGCCCCTGCTTCATTATGCAAGAAGGATATTATCAGAGGCCGGATATGAAGTTATTTTAATGAAATATAAAAAGAGTTATTTTGAGGATGGACGTGTAACTGAGGAGGGGACTGCAAAAGCGTATCAAAAATGCGCCAAGGAGCTTACTGATGTGACTATGGAGGAATATGATGATATTCTGTTTGTGGGAAAAAGTATCGGAACTCTTATAGCGTTTATGCTGGGAGAGGATTATTCCAGAGGGGAACATGCAATTTTAGGTATACGTTATGTTGCGTTTACCCCTATAAAGAAGGCGTTTCCTTATATGCAGGGGCAACAGGTGCTTGTTATGGCAGGAACAAATGATCCTGTGGTTACTGTGGAGGAGCTTAAGGAGCTATCCAATCAATACAAGATTCCCCTTCATTTATATGAGGGAGGCAATCATTCCTTAGAAGTGAGAAATCACCCTGAGCAGAGTATTGCAATTCTTGCCAAGGTAATAACTCTGCTTCAGGAATATATTCGATAACAGTGGTTAGTGTGTTATGTTTGTTATGTTATTAGTAAACTATATTTCCCAGTCTGAACATGATGAGTTTGAGCCTTTAAATGTTAATTCAGGATTCTTTAATGTAACCTTTGTGTTAGGCGGCACTGATTCAATGATAAACGCATTTCCGCCGATTATGGAGCCGGCGCCAATGACGGTTTCGCCGCCTAATATTGAAGCATTGGAGTATATAGTAACATTATCCTCTATGGTTGGATGCCTTTTAACGTTTTTAAGCTGCTGTCCGCTTCTGGTGGACAGCGCGCCCAGAGTAACTCCCTGATATATTTTCACATTGTTGCCTATTATAGTAGTCTCACCGATAACGATACCGGTACCATGGTCCATAAAAAAATATTCTCCGATTGTGGCTCCGGCATTGATGTCGATTCCTGTATAGCTGTGGGCGTGTTCCGTCATAATACGTGGAATAAACGGTACGTCCAGAAGATAAAGTTCATGGGCAATTCTATATACAAATATAGCAAAGAGTCCGGGATAAGAAAAGATAACCTCCTCCTTGCTTTTTGCAGCGGGGTCTCCGTCAAATGCAGCCTGAACATCTTTTAATAAAAGCTTTTGTATATGGGCAAGCTGATTAAAAAAATGCAGGCAGTATTGCTCGCTTTTCTCCTGAAGGGCGGGGCTTTCGGTTGATATGCCTTCGCTGTATGATAAAGCCGCAAGAATCTGATATTTTAGCTGTTCATGCAAATGCATAAGATTATATCCGGCGTAATGCTCCGGATGAGAGCCGGTCAGAGTTTCGTTTCCAAAATAGCCGGGAAACATAAGGCGTCTTATATCCTTTAAAATTTCTATTATTTTCTGGCGGTTAGGAAATGTCAGTCCTTCTTTTGTAAAAAAGATTTCCTCTGCTTCGTAATTTTTTGTAATTTCTTCCACAATCTGAGGAAGCTGTATGCTGAATGAATTTGGCATGATTTCCTCCTGTACTTATTTATAATACTATACACAATAGTAGTAGAAAAATTACTTAAAATCAAGTAATTTCTTTGCCTTTGCTGCTTAATTGTGTTAAACTCATATGTAGATAATTGAGATAGGAGATGAATAGTTTGAAGAAAAATATAAAGTTTATATTAGCGTTTTTTGTGATTATACTTGTGACATTCCAATTTACCGGCTGCAAAGAAGAAAAAAGAGAGTTTGATTTTGAAAATGTGGCTGCAGTCAAGATAGTTTCCGCCGATGGAACTAAGCAGGCGGAGATTACACATAGGGACGATGCACAAAAGCTGATTAAGCAGATTGAAGCTATTACTTGGGTAGAGGAGGACAGCGAGGACAGCCAAGAAGATAAAGAAGACGCTTCGGAATATGACGAGTGGATATGGAGAGTACAATGCTACAATGAAAAGGGTGAGAAGAAACAGAATATATTAATTGATTCCTCTAACCGCATTGTGTATAAAAAAAGCTTCTGGGATGCAAAAGAAGGGGAACTGGATTTAAGTATTTACGCAGAAGCAGTGAAGTAGGCTGTATTATAAAGGGAGCTAAGATATGGATTATGACAATAATGTGAAAATGCATTTAGAAAAGATAATGACAATTGAAGGATTTTGTGAAATGGACAGAGAAGACTCGAAGTCAGTGTTTTTGTTTATGACGGGAAAGCTCAGGCAGGAGTTGATTGCCGGACAGCAGGTGGCTATTCTTGACACTGAAGCTAACAAGATTTGCGATACTTATGTTGCTGGTATTACTGTAGAGTCAGATAATTATTCTAAGGTTCACAAAAACGCAGCAAAAGGTGAAACTGTACAGATGATTGTAGGCACAAACTATAAAGAACATCCGGAGCTTAAAACTAAAGCAAAATACCTGTGTGCAATTGTGTATGATGATTAGAAAAGCAGTATAGTATTGTACCCAGACTATAAGGTCTGGGTACATGAGTTTTTAAGCATCATATTTCTTTAAAAATGCCGCCCCCAAAGGATAGGGACCTGTATGGCAGCCCACTGCTGTTCCGATGCGGGAAGGAATATCTTCGCATACTACGCCTAAAGTATCTTCTATTTCTTTGCGAAACTCATCAGCCTCCTCAAGTTGAAATCCGGTGCCAACAAGGAAACGATAATTTTTTATGTCTTCGCTTTCTTCTTCAAAGAACTTCTGTAATAATTTTATAACGTTGGCTTTTGCTTTCTTTCTGCTTCTGGTTGCCCCTCCGAGGCTTATATCGCCATCCTTCATTATAATTAAAGGCTGGATACCCAGTTTGTCTCCTGCAACGGAAGCCAATTTGCCGATTCGTCCATTTTTAATAAGGTATTCCAAGGAGCCGACAGTAAAATAAATCCGTCCGGTAGACTTAATGCTGTTTAGCTTGCTTATGCAATCCTCATAGCTGAAGCCTGCGTCTCTAATCAGCACAGCTTCATTTACCAGTAAAGCCTGAGACATTGTGTTTAACGTGGAATCGATAATTTCTATTTTTGCGTCAGGGTATTCCTCAAGCAATTCATCCTTTGCAACACATGCGCTGTTGTATGAACCGCTGAATTTGGCGGTTATGCAAATGCATATAATAGGAATATTCTCTTTTATATATGGCAAAAACGCTTCCATATAATCGGAAGATGAAGGCAGAGACGATTTGGGGACTTCATGGTTTTCAGCCATGCGCCGATAAAACTCATCATGGGAAATGCCCTCGCCCTCCTTTGTATAATTCTCCCCATCAAAGGTCACATAAAAGGGGACTACCTTTACATTATGCATATTGGTGTATTCTGCAAGCATATCGCAGGCGCCATCGCTAATAATCTGATAATTCATATGCAAATCCTTTCTGATATTGATAAATATAGTAATAACTCAATTTTTGAAAAATATGTAAAGAAAACTAAAAACAGGTCATAAAGTTATGAAACCTGTAACATGTGGTTTTAAATACTATATTAATTATAACAAATGTTATAGTGATTTTCAATATATGACGAATAAAAAAAGAGAAAACAATCTTTTCCTTGTCGCAAATTGGTAAAATGGCATGAAAAATGATGTAAAAAATGGCGCTTTGGAGGAAATGTTACAAAAATATTAAGAAAATGTTGACTTATGAAAAATGGTTTGCTATAATGTGCCTGTAAACAAGTGAGTTTACAGTAAATAGGGATGTAACATTTGAAAAGTAATAGTTGATTTACTTAGGAGGTAATAATTATGTTAAAGAACACAGCAAGATTTGCAACATTTGCGCTGGCTGGAACATTACTTATTGGGGGAGGAGCGTTTTGCACTCATGCAGAGAACGCATACGATTCGGCGGCGGTTGCTGGAATCACATTATCAATGAATGAATATGTATCTTCTATTGAAGACGAGGAGCCTGCAGTGAAAGATACAGATGTTTCCGGTGAAGCGAAAGCTAAGGAATCTGGTAAGAATAAGAAGTTTGTAGCAGCCAATGTAGAGAATTCAGTTAATGTTCGTAAGAAAGGCAGCACAAAGTCAAAGATTGTTGGTGAAATGTATCGCGGCGATACCGGTAAGCTGATTGAGAAGGGTAAGAAGTGGTCAAAGATTAAGTCCGGTAATGTTACAGGATATGTAAGAAATGATTTCTTATTCTTTGGTGATAAGGCAAGAAATTATGCAGACAAGATTTGCAGTAAGACAGCAACTGTTAATACAACAACACTTAATGTAAGAACAAAGAAGAGCACAGATGCTGATATTGTAACTCAGATTCCTAAGACTGGCGAGTATTCTGTTGTAAAGGAATTTGATAATTGGGTTAAGATTAGTATTGACGGTGATGTTAAGGGATATGTATCTAAGGAATTTGTAGATATTGATGTTAATTATGGTAAGGCTCTTACCATGAAAGAGATTGAGGAGATTAATGAAGCTAATGCAGCGGCAGCGGCAGCAGAAGCAGCACAGGCGGCTCCGGCTACAACAACAGTTACAGAGACAGTTAAGTCTACAGAATCTTCTTCTGTAAGCTCAGTTAAGCCTACAAGGAAAAGTACAGTTTCAAACACAAATGGTTCAAGCTTTTCCAATTCTTCTGTATCAAGTGCAAGCACTTCTACAAGCGGATTGGGTTCACAGATTGCAAGCTATGCATTACAGTTTGTTGGTAATCCATATGTATATGGAGGTACAAGTTTAACTAATGGTACAGATTGTTCAGGATTTACAATGTCAGTATACGCTCATTTCGGTTATGGTTTAAGTCGTACTGCAGCAGCACAGTCAGGCAATGGTAGATCTGTAAGCTTCAGCTCTTTACAGCCGGGAGATTTGATATTCTATAATGGCGGCGGCGGAATCAGCCATGTTGCACTGTATGTTGGCGGCGGTATGGTAGTTCATGCAAGTAACCGTAAAGAAGGAATTAAGACTAGTCCGTATAATTATAGAACACCTTGTAAGGCAGTTCGTATTATTCAGTAATATAATATTATGTATATATGACAAAAAGGATTGGCAGTTATACTGCCAGTCCTTTTTAGTTATAGTTATAAAAATGCTTAAAAAAACATAATTATATTGGCTTATAGAATTGTTTTATAAAAAGTAAGTTTACATAATTAGCCGATTATGTAAACTGAAAGAATTCGACAATGTTTGACTCCTAACTGAGGGTAAATTGAAAATGTTGATAAACTTATGAACATTTTTACAATCCGTATTCATATGAAAAATGAGTTATACACGCACTTATGAACATTGTAAACATAAAAAGCGTTATTTTCAGAAGCAATTTAACCCCAAAAACAGAACTGAAGTTTTGTGTATTAAGTAGAAAAATGAAAAATAGTCCTAAAGTTTGCTTTAGGCTATTGACTTTTTATAAATATGGCAATCAGTGCATAATTTATGCTTATGCAATGAGATATGTGCAAGATTTATAAGAAAATAAGAATAATGCTTTTAAAATAGTACAATTTGTGGTATAATCTGTCTATGTCAAGCATTTCGGGCGCAAGCCTATGGCGCTTAGACATAATATAGACGGTAAAGGAGTTGGGCAGTATGCGTTATATTATTAGTGGTAAGAACATCGATGTTACAGAGGGGTTGAAGAATGCAGTATATGACAAGATTGGAAGGTTGGAGAAGTATTTTACTCCCGAGACGGAGATTCATGTAACATTTAATGTGGAGAAAGAACGTCAGAAGATTGAGGTTACGATTCCCATGAAGGGTAACATTATCCGCGCTGAGCAGGAAAGCACAGATATGTATGTGTCAATAGATTTAGTTGTGGAAGTGATTGACCGCCAGCTAAAGAAGTACAAGACTAAGCTGGCAGAGAAGAAGCAGAGTGCAGAGTATTTTAAACAGGAATATTTAGAAGATGAAGATTTGGATGATGAGGAGATTAAGATTATACGCAGCAAGAGGTTTGCTGTAAAGCCTATGGATCCGGAGGAGGCGTGTATTCAGATGGAGCTTTTAGGCCATGATTTCTTTGTATTCCGTAACTCTGAGACAGACGATGTAAATGTAGTTTACAAGAGAAAAGGGAATACATATGGTTTAATCGAGCCGGAGTTTTAATGTAACCGGTTATGATATGCAGAATGATAAGCAGGTTGGTTTTTGCCAGCCTGCTTTTATGCGCATATGGATGCATGAAAAAAGTTGATTTGAAAGCTCTTGCCGCATGAAAACCGGTGAAAGCTTTTCATGCTTAATTTAAATTAAGGAAAAGTATGAAAATATGGTGAAAATGATGGAAAATAAAGCCTTTTTCCTGAATATTTCCATAGATAAGAGGTTGAAATAGTATTTCATATCATGTTAAAATATGGAGTATTGAATGTGGAATGTTTTGTCCACTTAAAGATTAATAGCAAAGATAGAATTGGAGTGTATTGTCAGAATGAGTTTAGTGCAAAAAATTTTTGGAGAACACAGTGAGAAGGAGATTAAGCGTATCAGCAGTAAGGTTGATGCTGTGATGGCTTTAGAGGAGGAAATGGCAGCGCTGTCGGATGAAGAGCTTAAGGGTAAGACGGGAGAATTTAAAAAGCGTCTGGCAGAAGGAGAAACGTTGGATGATATTTTGGTAGAAGCCTACGCTGTAGTTAGAGAGGCGGCATACCGCACACTGCATATGAGACATTACCGCGTTCAGGTAATTGGTGGAATTATTTTACATCAGGGGCGTATTGCAGAAATGAAGACAGGTGAAGGTAAAACATTGGTTTCAACCTTGCCGGCATATCTTAATGCATTGGAGGGTAAAGGCGTTCATATTGTTACTGTAAACGATTATTTGGCTAAGCGTGATGCGGAATGGATGGGAGCTGTTCACCGTTTCTTAGGACTTACTGTGGGTGTGGTGCTCAATGATTCCACTCAGGAGGAGCGTCAGGAAGCATATAACAGCGATATAACATATGCAACGAATAATGAGCTTGGATTTGATTATCTTCGTGATAATATGGTTATTTACAAGGAGCGTTTAGTCCAAAGAGGCCTTAATTATGCTATTGTTGATGAGGTGGACTCCGTACTGATTGACGAGGCCAGAACGCCTTTGATTATCAGCGGTCAGAGCGGTAAGTCTACAGAGCTTTACCGTATGTGCGACTACCTTGCTACCAGTATGCAGCGCGGTACCTCTGACGGTGAGATTACTAAAATGCAGGCAATTATGGGCGAGGGTATAGAGGAGGATGGAGATTTCCTTGTAAATGAGAAGGACAAGAACGTTATGCTGACTGCTCAAGGTGTAGAGAAGGCAGAGAAGTTTTTAAAGATAGATAATCTTACAGATCCGGAAAATGCAGAAATGTATCATAATGTAATTTTAGCGCTTCGCGCCCACAGTTTAATGCAAAGGGATAAGGATTATGTTGTAAAGGATGATGAAGTGCTGATTGTGGATGAATTTACCGGACGTATTATGCCGGGAAGGCGTTTTTCTGACGGACTTCATCAGGCGATTGAAGCAAAGGAGCATGTTAAGGTTAAGAGGGAGAGTAAGACGCTGGCAACCATTACGTTCCAGAACTTCTTCAATAAGTATAAAAAGAAGGCCGGTATGACAGGTACTGCAATGACTGAGGAGAAGGAATTTAGAGAGATTTATGGAATGGACGTTGTAGCTATTCCTACTAATATGCCGGTAGCCAGAGTTGACCATGAGGACAGTGTATTTTGTACTAAGGAGGAGAAGCTTAACGCTGTTGTTGCTGACATTATGGCTTCCCATGAGAAGAAGCAGCCGGTGCTTGTTGGTACAATTTCCATTGAAGCCTCTGAGGAATTGAGCCAGATTTTGAATAAAAAGGGAATAAAGCATAAAGTTCTTAATGCAAAGTTTCATGAGCTGGAGGCAGAGATTATTGCTGACGCAGGGCATTTAGGTGCAGTTACAATTGCTACCAATATGGCGGGACGTGGTACAGATATTAAGCTGGAGGACGGAGTTACCGAGGTTGGAGGACTTAAGATTATCGGTACTGAGAGACACGAATCAAGGCGTATTGATAATCAGCTCAGAGGTCGTGCAGGACGTCAGGGTGATGTGGGCGAATCCAAGTTTTACTTAAGCCTTGAGGATGATCTTATGCGTCTGTTTGGCTCAGAGCGTGTTATGGGATTATATGAGACCATGAATATACCCAAGGGTGAGGAGATTCAGCATAAGACCATTACAAAGCTTGTTGAGAAAGCGCAAAAAAGGATTGAGAATAATAACTTCGGAATACGTCGTAATTTGCTGGATTTTGATCAGGTTAATAATGAGCAGAGAGAGATTATTTATAAAGAGCGCCGCAGGGTGCTGGATGGCGAAAATATGCGTGATGTGGTGACTAAGATGATTAAGGACACCATTGATGAATATGTCGACATGGCGATAAATGAAGATGCTCCGGCTACAGAATGGGATATGCAGGAGTTAAACCAGTTGTTCCATGATTTCCCGTTTGGTAATATTGAGCTGTCAGAGGAGGAGATGATTGACAGCAATAAAGAGGCTTTAAAGGAGCGTCTTTATGAAGAGGCAATGGCCATTTATGAGGATAAAGAAGAACAGGTCGGTGAGGATGAGAGCGGAGAAAATCGTATGCGCGAAGTAGAGCGTGTATTTTTGCTTAAGACAATTGACCATAAATGGATGGATCATATTGATAATATGGATCAGCTTCGTCAGGGAATTGGTTTGCAATCATATGGACAGAGGGATCCGGTGGTAGAATATAAATTTACCGGTTATGATATGTTTAACGATATGACAGATTCAATCCGCCATGATACAGCTAAGGCTATTTTAAATGTACGTATTGAGCAGAGGGTTGAACGTGAAGAGGTCGCTAAGGTTACAGGTACCAATAAGGATGAAAGTACATCTAAGGGGCCATACAAGCGCAAGGACGCTAAGATTGGACGCAATGATCCATGCCCTTGCGGAAGCGGAAAGAAATATAAACAGTGTTGCGGTCGTAACGCATAGTTTTATTATGAATAGAGGTGATTTTTTGGTTGAACTGGATAACTTTAAGGGAATTATGAACGGATATCAGAAACCATTATTGGAAGTAAGGGATTCACTTTGACTTAGATCAGAAAGCGTTTAAGCTGGAGGATTTGGAGCATAGCATGGAGGCTTCGGGATTTTGGGATGATGTCGAACACTCCAAGGAGGTTATGAAGCAGGTTTCAGATTTAAAGTCTGTAATTGAAAGCTATGATAAGCTTTCACAGCAGTATGATGACATTATAACGTTGATTGAGATAGGCTATGAGGAAGAAGATGAAGACCTGATTTTAGAGATTAAAGAAGAAATTGAAGCCTTTGAAGCAGATTTTAACCGGCTTAGAATCAGCACTCTTCTTACCGGAGAATATGACGCCAATAATGCTATTTTGTCTTTACATGCGGGGGCGGGCGGAACAGAGGCCTGCGACTGGGTTAATATGTTGTTCCGTATGTATTCCAAGTGGGCGGACAGGCGGGGATTTGCTATGGAGGTTCTGGATTTTGTGGATGGGGATGAAACAGGGTATAGAACCTTGACAATGCAGATTAACGGTGAAAATGCATATGGTTATCTTAAAGCAGAGCATGGAATACACAGACTTGTCAGAATTTCCCCCTTTAATGCAAATGGAAAGCGTCAGACTACATTTGCTGCCTGTGATGTGATGCCGGATATAGAAGAGGATTTGAATGTAGAGATTAATGATGACGACATTAAAACAGATTATTACAGGGCTTCGGGCGCTGGTGGACAGCATATTAATAAGACGTCTTCAGCGGTAAGGATAACCCATTTGCCTACAGGGCTTGTGGTGCAATGCCAGAATGAGCGTTCTCAGCATATGAACAGGGATAAGGCAATGAAGATGTTGGCGGCTAAGTTGTTTTTGTTAAAAAAGCAGGAGAACATGGATAAGGCATCGGATATACGGGGAGATGTAAAAGAAAACGGATGGGGAAGTCAGATTCGTTCTTATGTTATGCATCCTTACAGTATGGTGAAGGATCACAGGACTAATGAGGAAACTGCTAATGTGCAGGGAGTTATGGACGGTGATATAGACCGTTTTATAAATGCTTATCTCAAATGGTTGAGTGTGAGTGATGGGGAAAATAAAGTTAAAGACTAAGGATTTTTCAGTAACAGAAAGGAGAAACGCCATGGCAGAGGTTGCACATATTAGTTTTACCATTGATAATCATAGTTATGGGCTTGATATTATGAATGTCAGGGCAGTGGAAAATTACGCCAATATTTCATCTGTAATTGGTGCGCCTGCATATGTAAAGGGAGTGTTAAGCCTTCGTGGAGAATTGATTCCGGTATACTCAATACGCAATAAGTTTAGTCTTCCAAACCGCAAGCCAGATTCAAATACAAAATTAATCGTTGTAAATCTAAATGAGCTTTCAGTGGCGATGGAAGTTGATGCTGTGGAGGGAATTATAAATGTTCCGATGGAGCAAACTACTGCAAAGCCGGGTGTGCTTAACTCCGGTAATACTGATTTTGTCGGGCATGTGGCAGAAATAAATGGCAAGGTTATTTTGCTGCTTGACTTAGGATGTTTAATTACTGAGGAAGAACGCAGTATCATGTTAGAAATGATAAAGAAAGACAAATAGTAGGAGGATAGGGAAATGAATATTGCGGTATTAGGATATGGAACAGTTGGTTCCGGCGTAGTGGAGGTCTTAAATACTAATCAGGACAGCATTAATAAAAGGGCTGGACAGGATGTTAATGTAAAGTATGTGTTAGATTTAAGAGATTTTGAGCAAGATCCGATTCAGGAGAAAATTGTACATGACTACGATATAATTTTGAATGATGATGAGATAGAAGTAGTTGTCGAGGTTATGGGTGGAGTAGAGCCCGCTCATACATTTGTCAAGGGCGCTTTGGAGAAGGGTAAGAGTGTATGCACCTCCAACAAGGAGCTGGTGGCAAGGCATGGAGCGGAGCTTATGGAAATAGCGTCTGAAAACAATGTTAATTTTCTTTTTGAGGCCAGTGTGGGAGGCGGAATCCCAATTATAAGACCGTTACATAATTGTCTTACAGCAGATGAAATTACAGATATAAAGGGTATTTTAAACGGTACCACTAACTATATTTTATCCAAGATGAGCCATGAAGGTTTGGATTTTGATACTGTGCTTAAGGATGCGCAGGATAAGGGATATGCAGAGAGAAATCCCGAGGCGGATGTGGAGGGGTATGACGCCTGCCGCAAGATTGCTATTTTATCTTCATTGGCTTATGGTAAGCAGGTCGATTTTGAGGATGTGTTGACAGAGGGAATAACAAAGATTACAAAATCCGATATTGCTTATGCTAAAAAGTTAAAGGCAGGTATTAAGCTTATAGGTATGAGCAAAAAATTGGGACATGATGTATATGCTATGGTGGCGCCTATGCTGCTTCCTGAATCCCATCCATTAGTGGGGGTAAATGATGTATTTAACGCTATTTTTGTAAAGGGTAATGTTCTGGGAGACGTTATGTTTTATGGACAGGGGGCTGGAAAACTCCCGACTGCCAGCGCTGTTGTTTCAGATGTTGTGGATGCAGTTAAGAATAAGGGCAGTAATATTATGGCAAGCTGGAAGTCTGAGAAGCGTGTATTGTCAGATGTAAAAAAATCTGAGCAGCAATATTTTGTAAGGCTCAAGGGAGCAGGCAGGGAAGAGGCAGTAAAGAAGACTTTTGGGGAAGTAACTTTTGTTTCTATATCTGACGAGAAGGATGAAACTGCATTTTTAACCGGAACAATGCCGGAGAAGGAATATGATGAAAAGATTGCAGGCCTTGGCGAAGTTGTAAACATGATTCGTGCGGAACTGTAATTAATAAAATGCAACTTAATTTTAGGAGGTAACTATGCTAATTGTAAAGAAATTCGGCGGTACTTCGGTTGCCGATAAGGACAGAATCTTAAATGTGGCTAAGCGCTGTATTGAGGATTACAACAAAGGAAATGACGTAGTAGTAGTATTGTCTGCAATGGGAAAGATGACAGATGTGCTTATTGAGCAGGCAAAGGAGATTAACCCTAATCCCCCAAAGAGGGAGATGGATATGCTGTTTACAACCGGAGAGCAGACTTCGGTTGCCCTTATGGGAATGGCTATGGCGGCTTTAAAGGTTCCCGCAGTTTCATTGAATGCCTTTCAGGTTCAGATGCACACTACGTCAGTGTATGGTAATGCAAGGTTAAAGAGGATTGACAGTGAGAGGATTTTAAATGAGTTAGAGCAGCGAAAGATTGTTATTGTTACCGGTTTCCAAGGAATTGATAAGTTTGACAATTACACTACGCTTGGAAGGGGAGGCTCTGATACGACAGCAGTTGCTTTAGCAGCGGCGCTTAATGCGGATGCCTGTGAGATTTATACAGACGTTGAGGGAGTTTATACAGCAGATCCCAGAAAGGTTCCTACCGCGCGTAAATTAAAAGAGATAACATATGACGAGATGTTGGAACTTGCAACGCTGGGAGCAGGCGTATTACATAACCGCTCAGTGGAGATGGCTAAAAAATATGGAGTGCAGCTTGTAGTGCGCTCAAGCCTGAATACTGAAGAAGGAACTGTTGTGAAGGAGGTAGTAAAGATGGAGAAAATGTTGGTTAGCGGTGTAGCCGCAGATAAAGATGTAGCAAGAATTGCACTTATTGGATTAAAGGATGAGCCCGGTGTAGCATTTAGGCTGTTTAATCATCTGGCGCGCCACAATATTAATGTGGATATGATTTTACAATCTGTAGGCAGGGATAATACAAAGGATATTTCCTTTACTACAAATGTAGAGAGTGTAGACGAAGCAGTGGAGATTATTGAACGTCATTTTAAAGAATATGACCGTATTGATTCTGAGAAAAATGTTGCAAAGGTTTCCATTGTAGGCGCCGGAATGATGTCAAATGCCGGTGTAGCCGCTAAGATGTTTGAGGCGCTTTATGACGAGGGTATAAATATACGAATGATTTCTACTTCAGAAATTCGAGTTACGGTACTGATAGATGAAAAATATACGGAGCAGGCTATGAATGCAGTGCATGAAAAGTTTGCACTGGGAGATGCCTAAATAGCCTTAATTATTAAGAAAGAGGGTTAAAAATATGGCAGTAACGTTAAAAAATGCATTAAAAAATGCAATTGTAACAGCAGTTTTCATTATGGCAGCATTTGCCATGAGGGGAGTGGAGGCTTCTGCAGCCACAACTTTTTATGAAGGAGTGGATGCATATAATTCAGGAACCGCCTACACAGATGTTTTGACGTCCTATGTGGTGGGCGAGAGTACAGATGACTTTGACAAAGAGTTTCGTACTTATAGAACATATTTGATTCGCCATGATGGAAATAACGTAGTAAAGCAAATGAAATTAAAAAAAGGCGCGTTACATGTTGTTTTATATGGCTTTGAAGCAGCTACAGGTTCTGTTACTATTTACAGCGATTCAGCATGTACGAAAAGTATTGCAAAAATGTCGCTTACTAATAATAGCGTGATGACGGAAAATGGTACATATAATGAGACGACAACCTTTGATATACCTAAAACACAGACATATTTTGTAGAATTTGCAAGTGCAGCAAAATCGCCGGCAACATATCAGTTTTCAACACAGCAATATGATGGTAGCAACCGTATTATGCCGCTTGGTAAGATTATGGGATATGCGTCTGCTCCCAATTCAGCGACATATTACAGAATTGATGCAGAAGAAAGCTGCTATGTTACCATAAAGGCAGGCTTTTACAGACAGGGAAGGGAATCCGATTCCGATAAGGAGTCCTTAACGGTATCTTTAACGGACAAGTATAAGAAAAATATAACAAAGGTTAAAACTTTAAAGGCGTCTTCCAGTGATGAATTAAACGCAGACACAGTGGTTTACGCCATGAAATCAGGAACATATTATCTTAAAGTGGATTCCGACGACCAGAGAATTTATACATTATCCTGCAAACAGTCTGATGTAAAAATTCTGGGCGGGAGCTCCATTAATTCTGCAAAAAAGATTAAGTTTAACAAATGGTACAAATCTTTGGCAGTGTGGGAAAGCACTACATCACAGGCAAGCTATTTTAAATTTACTTTAAATAAACCATCGAAGGTATATATTACATTGGATGGAAGCTGCTGCTCAGGCAAGATTATAGGCTCATCTACCGGAGATTCTATAAGAGGAAGTTGTGATAATCTTAAACTAAAAGGCGTTAAGCAGCGTACCAAGTGGAATATTCATACTACTTCAGTAAGCAGACTTCCAAAGGGAACCTATTATATTAAGTTGTCAAAGGATACCAAAAAGACAAATGGCTATTACCGGTTAAAGATAACAACAAAATAGAACTATAATATGTGGAGGAAGCATGAAGTCAAAAAGAGAAGATTATATTAGCTGGGATCAATATTTTATGGGTATCGCCATACTTTCTGCAAACAGAAGCAAGGATCCTAATACACAGGTTGGGGCTTGTATTGTAGATGAGGATAATAAGATTTTATCTGTGGGCTATAATGGTATGCCCATTGGGTGTGATGACGACGACATGCCTTGGGACAGGGAAGGGGCTCCGCTTGATACTAAATACGCATATGTATGTCATGCAGAATTAAATGCGATACTTAATTATAACGGAGGCTCTTTAAAGGGTGCAACGCTTTATGTCACCTTATTTCCCTGCAATGAATGTGCAAAGGCAATAATTCAAAAGGGAATAAAAGAAATTGTATATATAAGTGATAAATATTCTGAATCTGTGGCAACGATTGCTTCAAAGCGCATGTTTGAAAGAGCGGGGCTTGCTATAAGACAATATGTGCCGGAGGGGAGAGAACTTATACTTGATATATAAGGGCGGGAGGATACAATGAATATTAATCGGGAAATTGCCAGTGAACTTAACATTAGGGAATCACAGGTAAACGCAGCAGTAAAATTAATAGACGAGGGTAATACAATTCCATTTATTGCCAGATACCGAAAGGATCAGACGGATAACCTGAATGATGAACAGCTAAGAAATCTTTCTGAAAGGCTTGTATATCTCCGTAATCTTCAGGAGAGAAAAGAGCAGGTCATTGAGAGCATTAAGGAACAGGAAAAATTAACTAAGGAATTAGAGAAGAAGATACTGGAAGCAGAAACTCTTGTGGCAGTAGAAGATTTATACAGACCTTATAAGCCGAAGCGCCGCACCAGAGCCATGATTGCAAAAGAAAAGGGGCTTGAGCCATTTGCACAACTGATAATGAAGCAGCAGCTTAAGCTTGCTTTAGAGGAGGAGGCGGCCGCTTATCTGTCGGAAGAAAAGGGAGTCTTAACCGTTATTGAGGCAATAGAGGGTGCAAAGGATATTATTGCGGAAGAAATATCCGACGAAGCTAGTTATCGTACATATATCAGAAAAACAACTATGAAGGAAGGCAGCATTTTAGTAAAAGCGAAGAATGCAGAGCTTGAATCCGTATATGAGACTTATTATGATTTTACCAGTGCGCTTGGGAAGCTGGCAGGTCATCAGATTCTTGCAATAAATCGTGGTGAGAAAGAAAAGTTTTTAACTGTCAAGGTGGAGGCGCCTGAGGACAAGATAGTAAGATATCTATGCAGCCACGTTATGAGGAGGCAGAATCCATATACAGATACTGTGCTTAAGGAGGCTGTTCAAGATAGCTACAGCCGCTTGATAGCTCCCGCTATTGAGAGAGAGATAAGAAATGAGCTTACCGAAGTCGCAGAGGATGGAGCAATTAAAGTATTTGGCAAAAATCTTAAACAGCTTTTAATGCAGCCTCCTATTTCCGGCAGAGTAGTGCTTGGCTGGGATCCCGCATTTCGTACAGGCTGTAAATGCGCAGTGGTTGATGAAACGGGAAAGGTTTTGGATACTGTGGTTGTATATCCTACATTACCTCACAACAAGGTAAAAGAAACTTGGGAAACTATACACCGGTTAATTAAGAAATATAACATTTCGCTTATTTCTGTTGGAAATGGTACTGCATCAAGGGAATCGGAAAAGGTAATTGCGGATTTAATAAAACAGATTCCTGAGAATGTACAGTACGTGATTGTAAATGAAGCGGGAGCTTCTGTATATTCAGCCAGCAAGCTGGCAGCAGAGGAGTTTCCGGAATTTGATGTAGGGCAGAGAAGCGCCGCATCTATCGCAAGACGATTGCAGGATCCGCTGGCAGAGCTTGTTAAGATTGATCCTAAGGCAATCGGAGTAGGTCAATACCAGCATGATATGAACCAGAAAAAATTGACGGAAACCTTATCAGGAGTAGTTGAGGACTGTGTAAATAAAGTGGGCGTTGACTTAAATACTGCTTCGGCAGCGCTTTTAGAGCATATTTCAGGGATTACGAAGACCATTGCCAAAAACATTGTGGCATATCGCGAAGAAAACGGACGTTTTACAGATAGAAAACAACTGCTTAAGGTGGCAAAGTTAGGCCCAAAAGCGTATGAGCAGTGCGCGGGATTTATGCGTATTGCAGGCGGTAAGAATCCTCTCGATTCAACAAGCGTACATCCTGAAGCCTATGAGGCGGCGGGTGAAATTATAAAGCAGGCAGGTTATTCTTTAGAGCAGATTGAGGAGGGCGGACTTAAAGGAATATCCTCAAAGTTAAAGAATATAAAAGAGATATCTGAAAAAACGGGAGTAGGTGAGCTTACTCTTAAGGATATTATAAGTGAATTGGAAAAGCCTGCAAGGGATCCAAGAGATGAAATGCCAAAGCCGATATTAAGCACAGATGTTATGGATATAAAGGATTTATCCGAAGGACAGGTTTTAAAGGGAACGGTTCGTAATGTTATTGATTTTGGAGCATTTGTGGATATAGGAGTACATCAGGATGGATTAGTGCATATATCGCAGCTCACCAATAAAAGGTTTGTTAAGCACCCCTTGGAGGTTGTAAGCGTAGGGGATGTAGTAGATGTAAAGGTACTTAGTGTGGATATTGCAAAGCAGCGTATCCAGCTTAGCATGATTATATAATATTGAATTCATTTTTAATACCGGAAATGATATGCCATATGGGAGAAGACTCCCATATGGTATTTGCGCCAAGACGAGCTTACGAGTCTTGAATATTTTGGGTATAGGTTTGAATAATAAGGAGAGCGTATGGTAGTCGAGAGCTTTTCGCATCAGGATACAAAAAAACTTGGACATAGCATGGGACAAAAAGCAATAGCTGGTCAGGTATTTTGTCTTGTAGGAGATTTGGGTGCAGGAAAGACCGTATTCACTAAAGGTTTTGCAGAGGGATTGGGAATTTCAGAACCCATAAGCAGTCCTACATATACGATTCTACAGGTATATGAAGAAGGCAGGCTGCCATTTTATCACTTTGACGTCTATCGTATAAATGACGAGGATGAAATGTATGATATTGGGTATGAGGAATATATTTACGGAAACGGTATCAGCTTTATTGAATGGGCTAATCTGATTGAGGAAATCCTGCCGGAGAAGTATACATATATTAAGATTGAAAAGAATCCGGAAAAGGGCTTTGATTATCGAAGGCTTACCATAGAGGAAAGGGAGAAAAAGTATGACAGCTTTAGCCATTGACAGTTCAGGCAATGTGGCCAGTGTGGCTATATTTGATGGAAATGAGCTTTTAGCAGAGTATTCTATTAATTATAAAAAAACACATTCCCAAACATTGCTGCCTATGATAGACCAAGTTGTTAAGACAACGGAAATGGATTTGGGAAAGCTTGATATGATAGCGGTATCATCGGGACCGGGTTCATTTACCGGACTTAGGATAGGAAGCGCAACTGCCAAGGGTTTAGGCCTTGCGCTTGATAAGCCATTGGTGGCAGTGCCTACATTGGAAGGCTTGGCGTACCGGTTAAAGGGTGTTAAGGAGTTTGTCTGTCCCATGATGGATGCCAGAAGGAATCAGGTATATACTGGATTATATTCAGTTTCAGACAGCCTAAAGGTTGTTGCAAAGCAGAGAGCAGTTCCGGTGGAGGATATGCTTGATATAGTAAATAATCAGGGTAAGGAGACAATTTTTTTAGGGGATGGAGTAACAGTCTATGACAGAATGATAAGGGATATGGTTAAAGTGCCATACCGTTTTGCGCCTGCAAATATGTTATTGCAGAGTGCGGCAGCAGTAGCGATAAGAGGAATGGAATTGTTTATTCAGGGAAAAACTGTATCTTCGGACGATTTCAAACCTGAGTATTTGAGGTTGTCGCAGGCGGAACGCGAGCGTAATGAACGATTAGCAAAGGAATCATAAAATTAAAATTCGCATAGAAAAGTGTCTGCTAAAGCAGATTCGGATTTTAATTAAAGACTCGCAAACTAGTTTTGAATATATATTAGGGGATAAATGAAAAAATGGAAGCGCAATACGCAATAAGAAAAATGGAAACAAGGGATTGTGCCAGAGTGGCATATATCGACGCTCAATGTATCAATAATCCGTGGTCACAGGAAAGCTTTGAAGATTTATTCAGGTATTTGGAGAATTATTATTTGGTAGCAGAGTGTAACCAACAGATTGTAGGATTTGTAGGATTAATTCAATTTGTGGATGATGGTGATATAACTCATATTGCAGTGCTGCCGCAATACCGGAAAATAGGGATTGCATATGCTTTAATGCAGGAGATATTTACAATTGCAAAACAGCATATGCTTAAAGCAATTCATTTGGAGGTAAGGTTAAGTAATAAAGCGGCAATAAACTTGTATGAAAAATTGGGATTTGAATTACAGCTTGTAAGACCTAATTATTATACTAACCCCCCTGAGGATGCGCAGGTTATGGTAAAATACTTGTAAATATTACCGCTAGGAATTTGTACATAATATCTATTATAATAAAGTTGCCGGTAACGGCAACTTTTGCATTTATAGGAGGAGCCATGGAAGAACGTAAGATTATTTGCAATATGTGCGGTATGGAATACGAAACAGAAAATGAAATTGCCAGAAAGGATTTTTTGTGCATTGAAAAAGACTGGGGGTATTTTTCGGAAAAAGATGGTCAGCGCCATGAAATCATAATCTGTGAAAACTGTTATGATAAATGGGTAAAACAGTTAAGAGTTAAACCTTTAATTACGCAAACAAAGGAGTTGCTGTGAAAATTCAGAATTTGCAATTTATGTTTTGCAATGCCTGAGATGATATACATTTTGTAAAAGGTGTGCTGTAAAGAAGTCCTTTTCAAAATATATATTATTTCGGGCAGCTTTTTATTTTGCTGGTAATAAAGTTTGACTAAAAAACATTAAACAAAGGTTTTCTATAATGGTAAGTTATGGTATAATGATTATATAAATACTCGGGTTTTGCAGGTGAATATTTTATGTTATTTTTAATAAGTATTAAGTATATAAACTCAAAGTACGAGTGATATAGATAAGGAATATAATTATAATGATAGATATATGTTTACTTGGATGCGGAGGAATGATGCCATTGCCCTATCGCTGGCTTACCTCTTTAATGATTAGATATAATGGAAGTACAGTTTTAATTGACTGTGGAGAGGGAACCCAGATTGCGATTAGGGAGAAGGGCTGGAGCTTTAAACCTATTGACGTAATCTGTTTTACTCATTATCATGGAGACCACATTAGCGGTTTGCCGGGTTTGCTCTTAACCATGGGTAATGCAGAGAGGACTAAGCCCCTTACTTTGGTAGGCCCTAAAGGACTTAGGAAAGTTGTGGATTCATTGAGAGTGGTGGCTCCGGAACTGCCATTTCCAATTGAATATATAGAAATTTCCGATAAGGAGCAGACCTATAATCTGATTGGACTTTCAATTGATGCCTTTCGTGTGCAGCATAATGTGATTTGTTATGGATACAGTATAAGACTTAGCCGGAAGGGAAGGTTTGATGCCGCAAGGGCTAAGGAACAGGGAATTCCGCTAAAATATTGGAATCCATTACAGAAAGGCAATATTATTACAGAGGCCGGAGTGACTTATACTCCCGACATGGTGCTTGGACCGGAAAGAAAAGGAATAAAGATTACTTACACAACCGATACCAGACCGGTACCGATAATTGCAAAGTATGCAAAGGGTTCAGATTTATTTATATGTGAAGGCATGTATGGCGAGGAAGATAAGCTTTCCAAAGCAATAGAACATAAGCATATGACATTTTATGAGGCGGCAGAATTAGCTAAGCAGGCACAGCCAAAAGAATTGTGGCTTACTCACTATAGCCCGTCATTGGTTTATCCGGAACAGTTTTTGCAGCGGACGAGAAACATTTTTAAAAATACTTTTCTGGGTAAAAATGGCAAAAGCGTAGAGCTTGACTACGAACAAGAGTAATTATAGAAAGGAAGACGCATACCTCTGTTCTCTCATTTTAACAGCTTAAGCAACAAGATAGGTAATTCCTTACCGGCTGTAAGGGGTATTAACCGTAAATATATTGTAGCAGAAAGGAGTGGTAGTATGAATCAGAAAAAAACAATTAAGATAATAATAGGAGTACTTCTGATGTGTGTATTAGTATTATGTTATTATGCATATTTGTCAGAAAAGAAATTAAAAGAAAAAGAAACAGTAGAGCTTACAGAGATAGACCAGTTATTGTTGCAGAATTTAGATGAGGATTATCCCCACTCTCCAAGAGATGTCGTTAATCTTTACAGCAGGATGATTACCTGTGTATACAATGAGAAGATGGAAGGAGAAGAGCTTACTAAAATGGTTAAGCAGATGCGCAAGCTATACGCAGACGAGTTTGCAAATGACGCCGCCAACTCCGAAAAGCAGCAGATAAATGGTATAAAAAAGGAGTTAGAAGATCATCCTGATGAAAATGACCAGAAGATTACTAATTATGTATTACAGGAGGCAAGTCAGGTTGATATTAAAGATGTTGACGGAGAGAAAACAGCTTTAGTGGAAGCAACATACACAATCCGATATGGAAATGACTTCTCAAAAGTACCGCAGGTTTATCTACTTGTACAGAATAGCGACGAGCAATGGAAGATTCTGGGATGGCAGAAGAACAAGGGCTCCTCGGCTATTAAGTCAGCGGATAATACAAAAGAGGAAGATTAATATGAGCAATAAAAAAGATATTTATATATTGGGAATTGAATCATCATGTGATGAGACCGCTGCTGCTGTGGTAAAAAACGGTCGTGAAGTATTGTCAAATATAATTTTTTCTCAGATTTCATTACATACATTATATGGCGGAGTTGTTCCGGAGATTGCATCAAGACAGCATATTGAAAAGATTAATCAGGTTATCAGGAAGGCGCTTTCAGAAGCTAACTGTACATTAGATGATATGGACGCTGTTGCAGTTACATATGGTCCGGGACTGGTAGGAGCCTTGTTGGTAGGAGTTGCCGAAGCCAAGGCTATTTGCTATGCAAAAAATATCCCTTTAATCGGAGTACATCATATTGAAGGACACATATCAGCCAATTATATTGAACATAAGGAGCTTGAGCCTCCGTTTTTATGTATGGTTGCTTCAGGCGGACATTCCCATTTGGTAATGGTAAAGGGTTACGGACAATATGATATTATTGGAAGAACGCATGATGATGCAGCGGGGGAGGCATATGACAAGGTAGCAAGAGCTATAGGCCTTGGATATCCGGGAGGGCCAAAGGTGGATGCAGTTGCAAAAGAAGGCAATCCTGAGGCAATTTCATTTCCACGAGCAAAGGTAGAGGGAGCAGAATACGATTTTAGCTTTAGCGGATTAAAATCAGCAGTGCTTAATTATTTGAACCAATGTGAGATGAAAGGCGAAGAGATTGTTATTGCAGATGTGGCAGCTTCTTTTCAGGCGGCGGTAGTGGATGTTCTCGTGGACCATACAATATCGGCAGCAAAAGCGCTTAATGTGGATAAGGTTTCTATAGCCGGCGGAGTGGCGGCTAATTCTGCGCTCAGGGCGTCTATGAATAAGGCATGTCAGGAAAATAATATGATATTTTATTATCCTTCTCCTATTTTATGTACTGATAATGCAGCCATGATTGGAGCGGCAGGTTATTATGAATATTTGAATGGTAATTTTGCCGGATGGGATTTAAATGCAGTACCTAATTTGAAGATTGGAGAGCGTGCAGTGTGAGAGTTTAAGAAAAATGATACCTAATGAAAGTGTATGCTAAAGCAGACCTGAAGTTTGCGCCAAGACTCGCAAGCGAGCCTTAAAAGATAAAAAGTAAACAGGTGAGCACACCTATGGCTACAGGAATGGAGAATAGTAATATGAAGGATGCAGCAGCAATTGTATTAGCCGCAGGGCAGGGAAAGAGAATGCATAGTAAGGTTGCAAAACAGTTTTTGGAGCTTAAAGGGCGGCCCTTAATTTATTACAGCTTGAAAGCATTTGAAGATGCCGGATTGGGGAATATAATATTAGTAACAGGAGAAGAAAACATCTCATACTGTCGTGAGAATATTGTGGAGAAATACGGACTCCACAGTGTCAGTAATGTTGTTGCAGGGGGAGCAGAGCGCTACCATTCAGTGTATAATGGCTTGCAGGCATTAAAGGAATACTCTCCTAGGATAGTTATGATTCATGATGGTGCAAGACCATTTGTAACAGGCTCTATTATTGAAGCGTCATATAGAAAAGCATTGGAGACTGGCGCTGCTGTAGTAGGGGTTCCGGTTAAGGATACTATAAAGGTTGTAAATACTGAACGAATTGCAGTGGATACTCCTGACAGAAGCACACTTTGGCAGGTGCAGACTCCACAGACTTTCTTATTTAAAGAGCTTGTAAAGGCTTATGAGCTTATGATGAATGCTTCCGACACATCAATTACAGATGATGCTATGGTTATGGAGAGGTATGGCAGTTATTCAATCTCTATGATAGACGGTGATTATAAAAACATTAAGATTACTACTCCTGAAGACATGATAATTGCAAATGCATATATTTCATAAACCACTTTTTATTTAGTGTCGGGTAATACCTTACTAAGTTAAAGGAAGCATAGTTTTTAAAGTTTAAAAAAATAAATTTCTTTACTAAAAAAATTGCAAAAACCTGTTGACAGTTACAAATGAAAATGATATGATATCACTTGTCGTCAATGAAAGTTGATAACATAAATATAGTAATAACAGTGTTGTTACGAGCATGGAGAGGTATCGAAGTGGTCATAACGAGGCGGTCTTGAAAACCGTTTGTCCGCAAGGGCGCGTGGGTTCGAATCCCACCCTCTCCGTTTACTATGTCTAAGCCACATAGTATTAACTTATGCTTGGAGAAGTACCCAAGCTGGCTGAAGGGGCTCCCCTGGAAAGGGAGTAGGTCGTTAATAGCGGCGCGAGGGTTCAAATCCCTCCTTCTCCGTTGGTCAGCTGCAAATGTTATAAAAAATATCTTGATTTTATGACAAA
>CANQSN010000030.1 GCA_947626505.1 uncultured Lachnospiraceae bacterium | reverse complement strand
ATATTTTTAAGCACAAGGGAAACATTTATTCCTTTTCCTCCATAAAATACCGACTCAGAGCTTGTACGATTTACTTCGCCAAGCCGAATACTCTCAAGCTTAACAACGTAATCCAGCGCCGGATTAAATGTTACCGTATAAATCATATTACCACTCCTTTAGTTATTATTTATTCTGACAAAATATATATTTCAAGACTCTCTTGCGAGCCTTAGCAAAAGATTCAGGTCTGCTTTAGCAGACAATTTCCTATCCGAAGCTTTAGCGCATCCTCGCGGAGCGTATATCTATCAGTATGTCTTTTTCTTCACATGTTATTCCTGCCACACTATTTTACATGCTTCATGATAATTAAAATAAAAATGCTACTACAATAATTTTATAGAATACGCTATGTCATGTCAAATAAAACCGACTATTTTTCCTTTACACCTAACATTCAATAGTGTAAACTAAAGCAGTAAACTAAATTAAAAGGAATGTTTTATTATGAAACTACGAAAATACCTTGCCATAGCATTATCAAAGCTGGCAAATCACATATGTATAAAAATGGGAAGACAGGGTGTAACTTGGGCAGGCAAAATTGCAATCACAATTTACCCTGATATTTTAAAAGAACTTGCCGGCGAGATTCGGAATAAGATTTATGTTACATGCGGCACTAACGGAAAAACCACTACCAACAATATGCTTTGCGCCTTTTTGGAGAGCGAGGGGCAAAGTGTCGTTTGCAACAGTACCGGCTCCAACATGTTAAATGGCGTAATTTCTGCATTTGTGCTTGCTGCTGATAAAAGCGGACATATTGATGCAGACTATGCCTGTATTGAGGTTGATGAAGCCTCCACACTGCGGGTATTTCCTCATTTTACACCTGATTATATAATTCTCACCAACCTGTTCCGCGACCAACTGGACCGCTATGGCGAAATTGATATTACTATGGATTTGTTAAAGCAGGCAATTGACGAAGCGCCCGATTGTACTCTTATTGTAAATGCTGATGATGTTTTAAGCGCCTCTTTAGCAAATCAAACCGGACACAGAATAATCACTTACGGGATTGCCGAGCCATGTGATGAAAACCCCGCGTCTGCATCAGAAATTAGAGAGGGCCGGTTCTGCCAGATATGTGGAGCAAAACTTCAATATGATTTTTATCACTTTAGCCAATTAGGAAGCTATCACTGTCCTTCCTGCGGCTTTATGCGTCCGGCAATCGACTTCAATGCAGAAGATATTTCACTTGGACAGGGACTTCATTTTACAATTAGAGATACAACTGATTCTTACTTTCCTATTGTATCCAATTATCGCGGTTTCTATAATATTTATAATATCCTTGCCGCCTATGCAGGCGTCAAATCAGAGGACTTTACCTGCGAAAAAATAGAACCCATACTTGCCAACTTCAAACCTGAAAATGGGCGCATGGAACAGTTTAGCGTTAATTCTACCAATATATTACTGAACCTTGCTAAGAACCCTGCCGGCTTTAACCAAAATATTTCTGCTGTTATGGAGGACGCTAAACCTAAAAACTTAATCGTAGTTATCAATGATAACGCACAGGACGGGCACGATATTTCATGGCTGTGGGATGTTGATTTTGAACGTTTTAGCAAGGCAAATATAAACCGGATTATTGTCAGCGGTTTAAGAGCCTACGATATGGAGCTTAGGTTTAAATATAGCGACATACCCTGCGAAGCAATATTAAGCGTTGAGGAAGCAATCAATGAAATGCTTAAAGATAATATAAATAATATGTACATTTTAGTCAACTACACTGCGCTGTATGGCACCCGCAAATTATTAAAAGCTATGGAGGAGGGAAATATCTAATGGAACTTACAATCGGACATCTTTATCCTGACCTTCTTAATTTATACGGTGACAGAGGAAATATACGTTGTATGCAAAAACGTCTTGAATGGAGAGGAATATCTGCACATATTAAAGAATTTCAACTCCATGATAACATTGATTTTAATGAACTTGATATTGTTCTGTTAGGCGGCGGTTCCGACAGAGAGCAAAAACTGGTATGTCAAGAGCTTCAATCAATAAAATCTGACTTTAAACAGTATGTTGAGGAGTACGGTGTTGTCATTGCCATTTGCGGCGGCTACCAGTTGCTGGGCTCCCATTACCAGATTGGGGCTGAAACAATTTCCGGTTTAGAGCTTGTTGACCTTTACACAAGACAGGAGGAGGGCAGATTAATAGGTAATATCACTATTAGCAGCGACCTCTTTGACATGCCTGTTACCGGCTTTGAAAATCATGGCGGGCGAACCTATATCGGTGAAAATGTATCTCCGCTTGGCAAAGTAATCACAGGTTATGGCAATACAGACGAAAGAGATTACGAGGGCGTTCACTATAAAAATGTCATCGGCACATACTTACATGGTCCTCTGCTTCCAAAAAATCCCGAATTGTGCGACTATATTCTTACTAAGGCATTGGAGCGCAAATATAAAGAAAGCATTTCTCTTTCCCCACTGGATGATACTGCTGAAATACGGGCAAACAAATATGCTCAGGGAAGAAAATAAAATGATAGTTATAAGAATTTCTTATATTAAATTTTTTCACATTTTGTTCACAGCATAAACACATTTAGCTTGTATTATAACAATTGTAGAGCTTTTCATATATTTGAATCCTCTCCCCCCTCATTAAGCAGGACTTCGGTCCTGCTTTTTTTATCCCATTGATAATTAGCTAAAACTTAACAGTTTAAGTATATATCATTAACTTTTCTACTATTTTATAAAAGTTTATAAAAGCGCAAATATCTTTTTCCTTGATTTACCTACTATTTAGTTATAAAATAAAAGAAGTTATCAAAACTATAATATTTTATTATATTTTTTTAATTACATATCAAGGAGGATAATTATGTCTTACAAAATTTTAATCATCAATCCGGGATCTACTTCCACCAAAATTGGCGTATACGAAGATGAAACCCAGTTAATGGAAGAAACCCTGCGTCACTCTACTGAAGAAATCGCACAATACGCAAGCATTTATGAGCAGAAGGATTTCCGCAAAAAAGTAATTTTAGATGTTCTTAAGGAAAAAGGTATTGAACTTTCTTCCATTAATGTTGTAGTCGGACGGGGCGGCATGTTAAAACCAATTCCAAGCGGAACTTACGCTACCACGCCGGAGCTTTTAGAAGACTTAAAGATAGGCAAACAGGGACAACATGCCTCTAACTTGGGCGGCATACTTGCGCACGAGATTGCAGCAGACATCAATGTACCATCTTACATTGTAGATCCTACTGTAGTAGATGAATTATCAGACGTCGCAAGGTTATCCGGTCATCCGCTAATGCCCAGAGTTTCAGTATTCCATGCATTAAACCAGAAGGCTGTTGCTAAACGCTATGCAAAAGAGATAGGCAAGACATATGAAAGTCTTAACCTAATCGTAGTACACATGGGCGGCGGCGTTTCCGTTGGAGCGCACAAGAAAGGTAAGGTAGTTGATGTTGCCAATGCTTTAGATGGCGACGGGCCATTTTCTCCGGAGCGTTCAGGAGGTCTTCCTTCCGGCGCATTGGTAAAAATTTGCTTCAGCGGAGAATATACGCAAGCTGAGGTAAGCAAGATGATTAACGGTAACGGCGGCTTTAATGCTTATCTTGGCACTAATGATATGCGTGATGTAATTAAGATGGCTGAAGAAGGTGATTCTAAAGCTAAGATGGTTATGGATGCGTTCCATTATCAACTATGCAAAGAAATAGGCTCCATGAGCGTTGTATTAGACGGAAAAGTAGACCAGATTATCTTAACCGGCGGAATTGCTTATGGCGAAGTAACACAAAAGGCAATGACAGATGCTGTAAGTTTTATTGCACCTGTTACAATATATCCCGGTGAAGATGAGCTTTTAGCGCTGGCGCAGGGCGCTCTCCGTATTCTTAACGGTGAGGAAGAGGTTGCCGCTTATTAAACCGGTATATATCAGATGATATATAAATCCCCATCTGACAAACCAAAAGCCAAGACTTGCAATCGAGTCTTGAACAGATTCAAATATTTGATATAAAAAATGTTCCATATGGACTTTGCAGTTCATATGGAACATTTTTATTGGAACATACTTATGTCAAAATGATAATTACTTATTAGCTAACTCTGCTTTTATTGACTCTGTAAGCGCAGGAACAATCTTATTAAGGTCGCCAACAATACCATAGTCTGCCACATCAAAGATAGGTGCATCCTCATCCTTGTTGATTGCTATAATAATATCAGACTCCTCCATACCGGCAACGTGCTGGATAGCTCCTGAAATACCGATTGCAAAATATACATTAGGGCGCACTGTTTTTCCTGTCTGTCCAACCTGCAAATCCTTTGGTTTCCAACCTGAATCAACAACTGCGCGCGAGCAGGATACCTCACCGCCAATAGCTTCTGCCAAATCCTCTAAAATCTTGAAATTCTCAGGAGAGCCTACGCCACGACCTCCGGAAACAAGAATCTTAGCCTTCATAATATCAACTGTGTTAGAAACAGCCTTTACAACTTCCATAATCTCTACATACTTGTTGTTAGGGGTAAAGCCCGGATTAAATTCAATTACCTCAGCCTTTGCGCCTCTCTTAGGCTCAAGCTTCTGCATAACGCCCGGACGCACTGTAGCCATCTGAGGACGGTTATCAGGACATGCAATAGTAGCAATTGTATTACCACCAAATGCAGGACGCGTCATTAATAACTGGTTATGCTTCTGTTCCTGTCCCGGAATTGGATTAAGAGGGAAGTCCCCAATCTCCAGTAAAGTACAATCTGCTGTCAAACCTGTAGCCACTCTTGCAGATACACGAGGACCTAAATCACGCCCGATTGCAGTTGCGCCCACAAGCATAATCTCCGGCTTATATTTATTAATTACCTCAGCCAAACCATGGGCATATGGCTCAGTACGATAATCCTTTAATTCCGGATCATCTACAACGATTACTTTATCTGCACCGTACTCTGCCAGCTTGTCTGCTAAATCCTTAACACCAGAACCGAGCAAAACCGCAGTTACATCTGTATTTAAACTGCTTGCCAATCTGTTTGCCTCGCCAAGCAGCTCCAATGCTATACCGCTTATTTTGTTGTCTACCTGCTGTGCAAAGACATATACACCTTTATATTCTTCTAAATTCATTTTATTCACCACTTTTCCTTCTTGATTAAATTACATGCTTCGTTTTTAATTTGTCCACAATGTAGCTTACCGCCTCGTCTGGAGAATCAGGAATTACTTTCTCACCGGCACCCTTACGAACCTTGTCAGACGCCTTTGCAATCTTAGTAGGAGAACCCTTTAACCCAAGATTGGAATCATCAACATCCTTAAGGTCTGCTCTTCCCCATGTGGTAATCTCTGCATCATATGCATCAAAAATTCCACCCGGAGTCATGTAACGAGGTTCATTTAATTCAGAAAGAGCAGTAATCAAACATGGCATTTTAGCCTTTAACACATGGTATCTGTCATCATACTGACGCTGCACAATTACGCTGTCCCCATCAATCTTAATATCCTGTGCATATGAAATAACAGGAATATCAAGATGTTCTGCAATCTGCGGTCCAACCTGCGCAGTATCTCCATCAATAGCCTGACGTCCGGTAATAATTATATCATACTCTAAGTTACGGATAGCGCCTGCCAATGTAGTAGAAGTAGCCCATGTATCTGCACCGCCAAGTACCCTGTCAGTTACCAGAATACCCTTGTCTGCTCCCATAGCCATAGCCTCACGAAGAACCTCCTCTGCCTTTGGAAGTCCCATTGTAACAACTGTTACTTCAGCGCCATATTCATCCTTTAATCTAAGTGCTGCCTCCAATCCCGCCTTGTCATCAGGATTCATAATGGTAAGCATTGCACCTCTGTCTAATGTACCATCCGGGTTAAACTTTACGCCACCCTTAGTATCAGGTACCTGTTTTACACAAACAACAACCTTCACGATAAGTACCTCCTATTTTAAAATATTTGCAGAAATAACCATACGCTGAACCTCTGAAGTTCCTTCGTAGATTTCTGTAATCTTAGCATCACGCATCATTCTCTCTACATCATATTCCTTGATGTAGCCATATCCACCATGTAACTGAACTGCCTTAGTTGTAACCTCCATAGCTACCTCTGCTGCACATAACTTAGCCATAGCAGCCTCTACAGAATAGGAAATCTTAGGATTCTGCTGGTACTCTGCCTTTTTCATAGCAGCCTTATATACCAGCATCTTAGCAGCCTCTACCTTAGTTGCCATATCCGCAAGCTGGAACTGGGTGTTCTGGAACTGTGAAATAGAACGTCCGAACTGCTTTCTCTCTTTTACATAGTTTATGGTAGTCTCTAAAGCGCCCTCTGCTAATCCTAAAGCCTGAGCAGCAATTCCAATACGTCCGCCATCTAAAGTATGCATGGCAATGTTAAAGCCCTTACCCTTCTGTCCCAAAAGATTATCCTTTGGAATACGACAGTCTGTAAAGATTAACTCATAGGTGGAAGAACCACAGATACCCATCTTGTTCTCTTTTGTACCAAATGTGAAGCCCGGAGTCCCTTTATCCACAATAAATGCAGAAATCTCTTTCATAGTCCTTCCACGCTTCTCAACCTTACCAGTAACTGCAATAACAATATAAACGTCCGCCTCTTTACCATTAGTAATAAAGCACTTAGAACCATTCAGTACCCACTCATCGCCATCTAAAACAGCCTTTGTCTGCTGCCCCTGTGCATCAGTACCTGCACCCGGCTCAGTAAGACCAAACGCCCCCAGTTTCCTACCGGAAGCCAAATCAGGAAGATACTTCTGCTTCTGCTCCTCAGTACCATAAGTCTGAATAGGGTCTACACAAAGAGAAGTATGCGCAGATACGATAACTCCTGTAGTACCGCACACCTTTGACAACTCCTCCACACACATAACATAGGTCAATGGGTCACAGCCCTGTCCACCGTACTCTTTTGGTACAGGAATTCCTAAGAAGCCGGCTTTTGCCATCTTCTCAACCGTTCCTCTTGGAAATTCATGCTTCTCATCAACTTCCTGAGCAAGTGGTTTTACTTCAGTCTCGGCAAATTCCTTAAACAGGCTCTGTGCCATTTCATGTTTCTTACTCAATGTAAAATCCATCTTAATATTCCTCCATACATAAATTATATTTACAGGAGAACCCTTTGCGATAATAATACTTAAGGATTCTCCTTAATCTTTTATTATTTGCTGTAGTCGTAAAATCCAATTCCCGTCTTACGTCCCAGCTTGCCGCCACGAACCATCTTACGAAGCAACGGATGAGCGCGGTACTTGGAATCACCAGTCTCGTTATACAATACATCCATAATTGCCAGCACGATATCAAGTCCAACCAAATCACCCAGCGCAAGAGGTCCCATAGGATGGCTTGCACCAAGCTTCATAGCAGTATCAATGCCTTCAACAGAGGCAATTCCCTCAGCATAGATACCGATTGCTTCGTTAATCATAGGAATCAAAATACGATTTACTACAAATCCGGGAGCTTCCTCAACTTGAACAGGCTCCTTGCCAATCTCAGTTGCAATAGCCTTAATCTTATCTACCAAATCAGCCGGAGTATTAGCGCCTGCAATAACCTCCACCAGCTTCATACGGTCAGCCGGATTAAAGAAATGCATACCGATAATAGGACGGTCTAAGCCAGCCCCAATCTCTGTAATAGATAAAGATGATGTATTGGTTGCAAACATACAATCTGAAGGAACAATAGCCATTAACTCCTTAAATGTATCCTTCTTAATCTGCATATTCTCCGGAGCCACCTCAATCACAAGGTTACAATCTGTACATATATCTTTAAGACCGGTTGTAATCTTACCTAAAACCTCATCTGCCTTATCCTGGGTAATCTTCTCCTTACCTACTAAGAACTTCATGTTCTTCTCAATCTTCGCCTTACCTCCATCAGCAAACTCCTGCTTGATATCGCAAAGACGTACTTCATAGCCTTCTGTCATGGCAAATGCCTGTGCAATGCCAGAGCCCATAGTTCCGGCGCCAATAATACCTACTACCATTGTTATTCCTCCTACATTTTATATTTTTTAGAAACTTGCGTTTCTTAAATTCAACTTAAACAGACAATAAATAATTATGTAATCTACTTATTCTTAAAAGGAACTATTTTTAATTTTTTCTCCTTGTCCTTTTCCAGAAAATTGCCCATTCCGGCTTTCTGATCTTCTGTTTCAAAACAATCGCCAAACAGCTTTTCTTCAATTACAATTGCTTTATCCATATCTACCTGAAGACCATCGTTAATTGCCTTCTTGCAGTTGCGTACTGCAATCGGCGCATTATTAGCAATGCCCTCAGCCATTTTCTTAGCAGCCGGCATAAGCTCATCAAGAGGATAAACCGCATTTACAAGGCCAATACGATAAGCCTCATCTGCCTTAATATTCCTTGCAGTATAAATAAGCTGCTTTGCCATTCCCGGACTAACTAAACGCGCCAGTCGCTGGGTTCCGCCAAATCCGGGCGTAATTCCAAGTCCTACCTCCGGCTGGCCAAATACTGCATTTTCTGAACAAATGCGGATATCACAGCTCATGCTAATCTCACATCCGCCACCCAATGCAAATCCATTCACTGCTGCAATAACAGGAATTGGCAATGTCTCAAGCTTGCGGAACACATCATTGCCCTTCTTGCCAAATGCCTCGCCTTCCGCCTTAGTCAAAGTAGACATCTCACCAATATCTGCACCGGCAACAAATGACTTTTCTCCGGCGCCTGTAATAATCAAAGCCCTTGTCGCATTGATATCAATTCCATCCAACGTATCATTCAACTCGTCTAACACTTGGCTGTTTAACGCATTAAGCGCCTTTGGGCGGTTAATAGTCAACACTCCAACAAAGCCTTCCTGCTCATAGGTAATAAATTCCATGCTTCTTCTCCTTTACTAAAATATAATGTGCAATAATATCCGACATTCCTGTAAATACATATCCCAAGCTGACATTATCACAAAATGCATCTGCGAACACAGCCTGTCCGCAGATGTCTGATAAAATAGCACTTATTAGTCACGCTCAACAATAGTAGCACAACCCATACCGCCGCCAATGCAAAGTGTTGCCAAACCTTTCTTGGCATCCTTTTTCTGCATCTCATGAAGCAAAGTAACCAAAATACGACAACCTGAAGCTCCAACAGGATGTCCCAATGCAATTGCTCCTCCGTTAGGATTAAGCTGTTCATCAGTAAATCCTAAATCTCTCTGAACCGCAATAGACTGTGCAGCAAATGCTTCATTTGCCTCGATAATATCAAAGTCTTCAATCTTCATACCCGTCTTAGCCATAACCTTCTTAGTTGCTGCAACAGGTCCAACACCCATGATAGCCGGATCTACACCGCCAAGAGCGCCTGCTACAAATGTAGCCATAGGAGTTACACCAAGCTCCTTAGCCTTATCCTCGCTCATAACAACAATCGCTGCTGCACCGTCATTTATACCTGACGCATTAGCTGCTGTTACAATACCATCCTTCTTAAATGCAGGACGCAGCTTTGCAATACTCTCAGGAGTAGTTCCGGGACGAGGTCCCTCATCTGTATCAAAAATCACAGTCTCCTTCTTCTTCTTTACTTCTACAGGTACAATCTCATCCTTAAATGCACCCGACTTCTGTGCAGCTTCACATTTCTGCTGTGAATGTGCTGCAAATGCATCCAACTCATCTCTGGTAATTCCATATTTCTCACACACATTCTCTGCTGTTATACCCATATGATAATCATTAAATGCATCCCACAATGCATCATTTACCATTGTATCTACCACTGTATTATTACCCATTCTGTAACCAAAGCGAGCCTGCTTCAAAGCATATGGCGCCATAGACATGTTCTCCATACCGCCAGCAACCACAATATCTGCATCTCCCGCCTGAATCATCTGTGCAGCCATGTTGACACAGTTAAGTCCGGAACCACAAACAACATTAACCGTAACAGCAGGAGTCTCAACCGGAAGACCTGCTTTAATGGAAGCCTGACGCGCAACGTTCTGTCCCAGACCAGCCTGAATAACACATCCCATGTACACGTGATCTACCTTGTCCGCTGGAACGCCGGCTCTCTTCAATGCTTCCTTAATTACAATAGAACCTAAGACCGGAGCCGGAGTTGTACTCAATCCTCCACCCATGGTTCCAATGGCAGTACGACAAGCGCCTGCTAAAACTACTTTTTTTGACATAATATGTTCCCTCCGTTTATTAATATGTTGTTGGGGCATATGGTGGTTTATACAAAAGTTACAGTTATCCCACTATGTCAGCCCAATATGTTAACATTTTAACATACTTGCGTTTTTCTTGCAACCGCTTCTCGCAATAATCTCACCAATTTTCACCACTTAATTCACAGCATAATCAACACATTGCTTATATCAGATGAGAAATGACTCCCAATGCCCCCAATACTCTCAATGATGTATGTTTAAAAAATCCTGAAAAGAACTTTACTCTCTCATATACTCTCTCATAAATTCACAAAAATAGCGCCATAACCTTCTATCTTCAAAAGTCTGACGATAGAAAGCCTGACGCTCATACTCTTTACCCTTTGGCAAAGAACCTTTATTCATTGTATAAAATATTAACTTAAACTGCCTAATCAGCATCCCTAAGGCTTAAATTAATGCGTCCCATCTTGTCAACCTCCAACACCTTAACACGCACTACATCGCCGATGTTGACAACGTCTTCAACTCTCTCCACACGCTCATTAGAAAGCTTGGAAATGTGAATCATACCATCCTTATTAGGTGAAAGCTCTACAAATGCACCAAAGTTCATAATACGAACCACAGTACCCTCATATGTCTTACCCACCTCAATAGGATCTACAATAGAACGGATAATCTTAAGTGCATTGTCCATGCCCTCCTGCTCCAAGCCACAGATAAATACCATTCCATCATCACTGATATCAATCTTAACACCGGTCTCTTCAATAATCTTATTAATAGTCTTGCCACGCTGCCCTATAATCTCACTTATCTTATCCACATCCACCCTTGTCTGGATAATCTTAGGTGCAAACTCACCAACATGATCGCGAGGCGCTTCAATAGCCTTTGACATACATTCATCCATAATAAAATTACGCGCTTCATGCGCCCGGCGTATAGCTTCCTCCACAATCGGACGCGTCAATCCATGAATCTTAATATCCATCTGAATCGCACTGATGCCATCATGTGTTCCGGTTACTTTAAAGTCCATATCTCCAAAGAAATCTTCCAATCCCTGAATATCAGTTAATACAATATAATCATCATCAGTATCACCAGTCACCAGACCACAGGAAATACCGGCAACCATATCCTTAAGCGGCACACCCGCTGCCATCAGCGACATACATGATGAACAGGTGGAAGCCATAGATGTAGAACCATTTGACTCAAATGTTTCAGATACTGAGCGAATAGCATATGGGAACTCCTCCTCGCTTGGAAGCACAGGAATCAATGCACGCTCTGCCAATGCTCCATGACCAATCTCACGACGTCCCGGTCCCCTTGAAGGCTTAGTCTCGCCCACTGAGTAAGAAGGAAAATTATAATGGTGCATATATCTCTTAGATGTAACATTCTCATCAAGTCCATCAACTCTTTGAATCTCTGAAAGCGGAGCCAAAGTAACCACATTACAAATCTGTGTCTGTCCTCTTGTAAACATTGCAGAACCATGAACTCTTGGAATAATATCAATCTCGGAAGCCAATGGCCTAATCTGGTCAATAGCACGCCCGTCAGGACGCTTGTGGTCCTTTAAAATCATCTTTCGCACAGTCTTCTTCTGATACTGGTATATAGCTTCACCAAGTACCTCAAGCCACTCCTCTTTATCTGCAAATGCCTCCTCAAACTTGGCTGTAATCTCTTTTATATTCTCCTCCCGAACCTGCTTTTCATCTGTAAATACAGCCTTCTCCATCTCCTCTGTAGGAACAATCTCCTTCATGGCATTAAAAAGTTCCTCAGGAATCGCACAGCTCTCATAAGAGTGCTTTGGCTTGCCTACCTCAGCCACAATATTATTTATAAACTCAATAACTGTCTGATTTATCTCATGGCACTTGTAAATCGCCTCAATCATTTTATCATCAGAAATCAGGTTCGCGCCTGCCTCAATCATAATTACCTTCTCAGTAGTGGAAGCAACAGTCAGCATAAGATCTCCCTCATCCCACTGCTTCTGACTTGGATTGACAATAAACTCTCCATTAATCATTCCCATCTGAGTCATGGCACAGGGACCATCAAAAGGAATATCGGAAATACTGGTTGCAATGGCAGAACCCAGCATACCAACAAGCTCCGGTCTACATTCCGGATCAACACTCATTACCATATTATTAAGCGTTACATCATTGCGGTAATCTTTTGGGAACAAGGGACGCATAGGACGATCAATTACCCTTGCAGTCAAAACAGAATTCTCACTTGCCTTACCCTCTCTCTTGTTAAATCCCCCGGGGATCTTACCTACTGAATACATCTTCTCCTCAAACTCTACGCTTAACGGAAAAAAATCAATTCCCTCTCTGGGCTTGTCCGATGCAGTAGCAGTAGAAAGCACTGTAGTATCACCATAATGCATAAACGCACAGCCATTTGCCTGCTTACCAACTCTACCCACGTCTACTGTTAAAGTTCTTCCAGCAAGCTCCATACTAAAACTTTTGTACATAATCTTCTCCTTTTCCGGGCATTATACCCTTTTATATAACTATATTTTGTAATACTTGTGGGATTTTACACCGAAACCACTAAACAAAACACAAATTAAAGCTATATTGCATTCTGTTGAGAAGTCCCGGATAATACGCCTCCCAAATAGAGACTGTTGGAAAACCCACACTTAAATAGTATATCACTAATATGTAATGATTGCTAGTATTAATTTACCTATTGCTTTTATTTCAATAACAGGTCAGACTTTATTGTAAATATTATGCCTGTAAATTCAATACACGCCTTAACTCCTCCACTGCAATCTGTCCCGGCGCTGACGCTTTACCGGCGCTGGCAAATGTAAGAGAATTGCCAAATATTCCTCCGTCCATTCTTGTAACCATTCCCAAATTTCCCATTGACATTGTAACAATCGGGGTATCTGCATACTCCTTACTCATTATTTCAGTAGCGTTTAAAAGCTTTAAAACATCATTAGAAGCCTTTGGCATTACAGCTATTTTTACCACATCAGCTCCGGTCTTCTGCATTGCCACCAAGCGGCTGACTATTTCATTAACGCTGGGAGTTTTGTCAAAATCGTGATTTGAGGCAATCACCTTAACATTCTCATCTTGAAGATGCTCAACAAGACTTTTTATACCATTTATATCCACATATTCTGAAATTTCGGTAAGTCCATTCTCACTGTCGTCCTTCATTTTCTCCTCAGATAAGGCTTTCCCCATAACAGGCTCATAATTCATAAACGCTTCAACATCAATGGCATCCACATATCCCGAACCTGCGGCACAAGACAAAATCTCACAATAATCGTGGAAATTAACCCTTTTCTCGCCGCCCTCCTGCTTACTGCGTAACGTAAATAAAACAGGAATATCACCTGATAACTCCCGAATCCTCTCCAGAACTGATTTAAGCTTTGCCTTTTCAAATACAGCCTCATACCAGTCTGCCCTGAACTCTAACAAATCCGGCGCATGTTTTACTGCCTTTAAAAGCTGTGATTCAATTTCTGATTTTGCAGCCGCTACAATCGGAAGGCAGATTTTTATTCTGCCATCTCCCAATATTGTATTTCCAATCTTCACCTGTTTCATTCTTCTACTCCAAAATAATTCAGTATTTTCTTATATGCTTCCTTTGCATCTAAAAATCCCTGTTTGTAAAGCTCCTTTAGCGCTTCCCTGTCCTTTTCCAGCCTGCCGATTGTAATTGGCTTACTGGGGCGGATTACAATAAGCCTGCCCGCCTTCTCCTCCTGCTCGATAAAATCTATGGTTTCATTGTACTTATCCGGACGGTCCTCCACTGCCTTCACAAAATTGGGATACTCCCGATATTTTACTTTAACAATCGGTAAAGACGCCTCCTGCTTCTTGCGATAAGCAGCATCCCTTGTCAGCACTACTACGTTTTTCGCATTTCCCATCTCAATAGACTTTTTAACAGGTATTGAATCTGCAATACTGCCATCGAGGTAATGCCTGCCTTCAATTTTTACTGTTCTTGCAAATAAAGGCAGCGAGCCGGAAGCCCATACCCAGTCGATATCCTGTTCCACATCCTGAATCCTTTTGTACTCCGCCTTTCCGCTCTCACATTGTGTAACCACTGCATAAAGTTTCATCGGATTACTGTACGCCGTTTCATAATCGTATGGAAACAATTGCTTCGGCAAAACCTGCGTATGAAATCTCCGGTCAAAATAATTGCCGGTAATCATCCATGCAGTAAAGCTTGCATACTGTTTTTCCTCCAAATACTTAAGCACAATCTTCATAGCACGCTTTGGCTGCTTTGACAAATAGCTTGTTCCATGTATGGCTCCCGCCGAAACGCCAAGACAGTCCTTAAAGTAAATATTCTTTTTCATAAAATAATCTAGAACGCCCACAGTATATATACCTCTCATACCGCCGCCTTCCAATATTAAACCACCGTCAAACTGCATTTTATTTCCCTTCTTTTAGTAGAAAATATACGCCAAAAATAAAATTTCTAATCACATACCATACATTTTCTTTATTCATCAAAAAAGGGGTACCGCATCGCAGCACCCGCTTTCCATCGTATTACTTTCTCAAGCCTAACTTTTCGATTAAAGCACGATAACCCTCGATGTCCTTGCTCTTGTAGTAAGCTAACAAACGACGTCTCTGGCCAACCATCTTAAGAAGTCCCCTTCTTGAATGATGGTCTTTTGGATGTGCTGACAAATGCTCATTCAAATCCTTGATTCTTGCTGTAAGCAATGCAATCTGAACCTCTGTAGAACCGGTGTCATTCTCATCCTTTCCATAAGTCTTTACAATTTCTTTCTTCATTTCTGATGTAACCATATCTGTTTTCTCCTTTCTTCTATAAAACATCCATTACCAAGAAACAGGTCGGAGTTTCCACTTTCTGAGTAATGGAAAAATCATACTCAACGAGTTTAACACAGGTTTCTAATAATGTAAAGTCTTTTTACAAACTTTCCACATACCTTCTGCCAAATTCAACATCTTTTTCCATTTGCTTCTGTAATTGCTCAAGAGAAGAAAAACGCTTTTCAAACCGCTCAAAAGCTAACAATTCTGTGCTGATAACCTCTCCGTAAATCTCCCTTTCAAAATCAAACAAATGCGTTTCCACTCCGAGGGCTTCTCCATCCACAGTCGGCCTCACTCCAATATTTGTGATTCCATAATAAACTTCATTTTGCAAATGATTTCTGGACACATAAACCCCGTTAGGCGGAAGCAGCTTATGTTTATCTACTTTAAGATTTACTGTGGGCATACCCATAGTTCTTCCAAGCTGTTTTCCATGAACAACTTCCCCTCTCACAAAATACGGGCTTTCAAGCATTTCCTCCGCCCGCTTGATATTGCCCTGTTTAATATACTCTCGGATTCGGCTGCTGCTGATTTTCCCCTGTTCGTCCACCTGCTTTTCCACTACCGTCAGATTGTATCCATACTTTTTTTGACATTGTATAAGTAAATCAACATCTCCCTGCCTTTTGTATCCGAACCGAAAATCCTCGCCAACCACAACAGCCTTTGCCTTCATCCTGTCCTTTAAAATATTTTTTATAAACTCTTCAGGCGCCAGTGAAGCTAAACTTTTATCAAATGAATATTCGGCTAATACTTCTATACCCATTTGTTCCAGAATGTACCGGCGTTCCTCGCCTGTATAAATGAATTCTGAATAATTGGGTATAATCTTTGAAATAGATGCATCAAAGGTAAAAACTGCGCTGGTAAGACCTTGCTTTTTTAAATTCTTAAGCTCGCTAAGCAAAGCTCTGTGCCCCTTATGTATCCCATCAAATTTACCACAGGCTACAGCAGTGGCATTTTCACTTATTGAATTAGGATTATGATAATACTGCATGTCTATCTGCCTTCCAAAAAAAATAATTGTTCCGGTTTCATTTGTCCCGATTCCTTATCAAGCTTATATATTCCAATAAATGTACCATCCTTCTTATACACCCGAATACAGTTGCCAATCCTTTTATCCGCCCTCAAAAAAAATGAATTGCCATTGTCCACTTTTTTATCCAGACTGCTTTCCACTACAAGCTTAGGAAGGTCCTTAAACGCATCCTCTACGGGATATATTCTTTCCTCTATGCTGCCATTCTCTGCAAGTCTCTCAACCTCCCGTAAAGTTATTGCAGTCTCCAATGTAAAGTCTCCCACTCTGATACGCAAAAGCTCCTTCATTGCGCCAAGACATCCTAAAGCTTCTCCAATATCCCTGCACAGGCTTCGTATATAAGTCCCCTTAGAGCAGACTACAGTCATAGTCACAAAGGGCAGAGAGATATCCTCTATATTAATAGATAAAATCTCAACAAGACGGGGTTTTCTTTCCACCACCTTGCCCTCCCTTGCCAGCTCGTAAAGCTTTTTGCCATTCACTTTTAGCGCTGAATACATAGGAGGAACCTGTTCATACTCACCTTCAAAAGAAGCCGCCACGCTTTTTATCTGCTCCTCTGTAACATTTACCGTCCTTTTCTCAAGCACTTGTCCAGTCATGTCCTCCGTATCTGTAGAAACGCCGAGCTGCATTATTGCCCTATATGACTTTGTCCTGTCTGTAAGCATGTCGCAAAGCTTAGTTCCTTTTCCAATACACACCAAAAGAACCCCCTCGGCCTCCGGATCAAGCGTTCCCGTATGTCCGATTTTCTTCGTATGCAAAATCCCCCTGAGCTTTGCCACTACATCATGGGAGGTATACCCCTTTTCCTTATATATGTTAATCATACCATCCATTATGATTTCACTCATCTCCCACACTAAACTGCTTTTCTATTTCTGCCATTATTTTTTTTACTCCCTCTTTAAAAGGAGCATCGATGGTACATCCGGCTGCTCTGATATGCCCTCCGCCTCCAAATTCCAACGCAATTTTGCTGACATCAACAAATGAATTAGAGCGGAGGCTGTATTTAAAGCTTCCTTCACTTGGCTCATATGCAAATATGGCGACCTCAACGCCTTCAGTAATCCTAAGCTGGTCGACAATCCCTTCCAAATCCGGTTTAGACGCCTCATAAAATTCAAAATACTCATTGAAAACAGCTCCGGCAATCACTCTTCCATCTGCCAGCAGCGTACTCTCCTCCAAAACTCTTCCAAAAATAAGATTCTGTTTATAAGTTTTTTTATAAAATGTTTCATCTATAATCTTAGAATTATTAACCCCGCACTCCAGCATAACGCCCGCTACTTCCATGGTATGTCTTGTCGTATTGCTATGCTTAAAAACTCCGGTATCATGTATAATACCCAGATAAATACATTCTGCAACTTCCCTGCTTACCTCTGGAAACGCCTTATTCTCTCTAAATGATATGACATCATATAGCGCCTCTGCTGACGAGCTTGTATCATATACAAAATTCTCATTGGCATATTTCTCATTTGTAATATGATGGTCTAGGCATACGGTGTTTTCTGCCTTTTTAAATATTTCATGGAATTCCAGCCGCTCGGTACTGCCTGTGTCCAATGCAATAAACAAATCATATTCAGGCGCCTTTGCTATAGCGCTTTTCACCTGCTCAATGGACGTACAGTTTACCACACTATCCATTCCGTTTAAAAAACAAAACTCTTTAGAATACTCCCCAAGATAAACGGTAATCTGCTTGTCATTATAATATTCTTTCAAATAATTATATAACCCCATTACACTTCCAACGCAGTCGCCATCCGGCCTTATATGTCCTCCAATAGCGATGGTTTTCGCATTTTCAACTGCGCTCCAAAACTTTGATAAATCATTCATTATCTTCTTCCTCATTGTCTTCTTTAGAAAGATTTGCTGTAAGCTGCTCTATACGGTGTGACATATTTACGCCATACTCTATCGACTGGTCTATAATAAACTTTATCTCCGGCGTATTGCGCAGGTTAATAGTTCTTGCCAATTCCCTTCTAATATAGCCCACCGCACTGTGCAGTCCTTCAATAGTATCCTTTTGAGCTTCCTCGTCTCCAAGAACGCTGATATAAGCTTTACAATACTTTAAATCAGGGCTTACCTCAACATCCACCACAGAAGTCATCGGATGAATTCTCGGATCCTTAATTTTGTTGCTGATAATATAGCTAAGCTCTTTTTTTACTTCGCCATTGACTCTGATATTTTTAATACTATTCTTTCTCATGTCAAATCACCTGTTATTTTCGAGGTACCTCAACCATGATATAGGCCTCGATACGATCGCCTTCCTTTATATCATTAAAGCCTTCTAATACAATACCGCATTCATATCCGGCTTTAACTTCCTTTACATCGTCCTTAAATCGTTTTAAAGAGGCTAAAGCTCCTTCAAATATCATTTCCTCATCACGAGTAACGCGTACTGTCGCATTGCGGCTAATCATACCGTCAAGCACATATGAACCGGCAATTGTCCCCACATTGGAAGCCTTATAGGTCTGGCGGACTTCAAGCTGTCCAATAACCTTTTCCTCATAAATCGGATCAAGCATTCCCTTCATAGCCGCCTCAATATCTTCAATGGCATTATAAATAACGCTGTAAAGCCTTATATTAACCTTTTCCTGTTCTGCCATATCCTTTGCCATAGCGTCAGGGCGTACATTAAATCCTATAATAATTGCATTTGAAGCAGAAGCCAATACAACATCCGACTCATTTATAGCGCCGACGCCGCCATGAATAACCTTTATTACAACCTCCTCATTAGAAAGCTTCATAAGGCTTTGCTTTACAGCCTCCACAGAACCCTGCACATCTGCTTTAATAACCAAATCAAGCTCCTTGACATTACCCGCCTGAATCTGGTCGTACAAGTCGTCTAATGAAAGCCTTGTCTTTGTATCCTTAAGCATCTGTTCCCTGCCCACTGCCTTGTAAGTCTCTGCCATGTTTCTTGCTTCCTTCTCAGTCTGAGGAGAAATAAACACCTCGCCTGCCATAGGTACATCATTAAGTCCTATTATCTTCACAGGCTTAGACGGGCCTGCTTTGCTTACCTTCTTCCCTTTGTCGTCAACCATTGCGCGAACCTTACCAAATGCATTTGCCGCCACAATACAATCGCCAACTCTAAGAGTTCCCTTTTGTACAAGAAGAGTAGCAACCGGTCCTCTTGTCTTATCCAGCAATGCTTCAATTACCACACCGCGGGACTTACGGTTTTTATTTGCCTTAAGCTCTAAGATCTCAGCGGTCAGCAAAACCATTTCCAGCAAATTCTGAATACCCTCTTTAGTATGCGCAGACACCGGACAGAATATAGTAGAACCTCCCCATTCTTCCGCCACAAGTCCATATTCCATTAGCTCCTGCTTCACACGCTCAACATTAGCGCTCTCTTTATCAATCTTATTTACCGCCACAATAATCTCAATACCAGCAGCCTTTGCATGGTTAATTGCCTCTACCGTCTGCGGCATAACGCCATCGTCTGCCGCAACCACCAAAATTGCAATATCTGTCGACTGTGCGCCGCGCATACGCATAGCGGTAAATGCTTCATGTCCCGGAGTATCCAAAAACGTAATCTTTTTCTCTCCGACCTTCACAACAGAAGCTCCGATATGCTGCGTAATACCGCCGGCTTCATCACCGGTTACATTTGAAGAACGTATAGCATCAAGAAGCGACGTTTTTCCATGGTCGACGTGTCCCATAACGCAGACTACAGGAGGGCGCTCAGACATCAGCTTCTCATCCTCTTCCTCTTCCTTTAACATCTCCGCAATAACGTCAACCTTCTCCTCTAACTCGGCAATATAGTTGTATTCCAGTGCAATCTCCGCTGCCTCATCAAATGAAAGCTCCTGATTCATAGTAACCATTTTTCCAGCCAAAAACAGCTTCTTAATAAGAGCGGATGGAACAATCTTAATACGCTCTGCAAGCTCCTGAATAGTTACAACCTCCGGAAGCTCCACAGACTTAATTGTGTCTTCTTCCTTCTTTTTGGGCTCCGGTTTTTTCTCCGCTATCTCAGGTCTTTGTCCCTTCTTCTTCTTTACCTTTACTTGATTCTCGTATTCCATAGTTTCATTCTGAAACTTCTTATCATACTTATCAATATCCTTCTGTCGGTTGCCCTTTTTCTTCTTACTGGTAGGCTTCTCCATATTCTCTAAGCTGTTAAGCGCCTGATCGATATGGTTTTCTCTCCTGCGGTTATTATCCCTGCCATATCCATTGCGGTTATTATCCCTTCCGTAATTCCCACGGTTGTCGTCTCCCCGATTATCATTACGGTTATTATTACCCTTGTTATCATTTCGCCCATAACCGCGATTATCACTGTTGCGCCGCTCTCCCGTCTGGTTTCCATTATTCTGGCTATGTCTCTGATTGTTACGGTTTCCGCCATTATTACTTCGGCTGTTTTCTGCACTATGCCGCTCGTCACTCCTGCTACGGTCTTCACTCTGTGAATTTGAATTGCCGGCATTTGCCGCGCTGCCGCCTGACTGCGCATCAGAACCGCCTTCTGCCGATTTACCCTTCTTTTTAAGATTTACCCGTACCATTTTTTTATTGCCATTATCGTCAATAACTTCTTTATAGTAGATAATCTGTTTATTTCCATTCTCGTCTACCAATTCTTTTTTATAGTACTTTTCTTTTTTCTTCGGCTGCTCCTTTTCATCCTTTTCCTGCGGCTTAGCTTTGTCCTCAGAAGGTTTTTGTGTTTTCTTTTCATCCTTTTTTTCGGATTTTGCTTCTTTAGAAGAAACCTCCTTAGAAACATTATCTGCCTCTGCTTTAGGAGACTGCTTTTCATAAGCTTCAGGTTCATTTTGCTCTTTGGCTTCATCAGAAGAAATATTAACATATTCCTTCTTTGCCATGTCTGCCACATCCTGCTCAACACTACTTGAAGCAGTCTTGACCTCAATTCCCTTTCCGCGGAAAAACTCTAAAAGCTCTGCGCTTTTAAGCTCCTTTCCCGTTTGTTTGTTAATTTCCTTTACTAAATCATATATTCTGATCTTTGACATTAAACTACCTCCATATCGTTTCTATCAAAATACTTTGCAACTGCATTCGCAAGGCCCGAATCTGTGATTCCCACTGACGCCCTTGACATTTTACCTATGGCATGCCCTAATTCGTCTTTGCTGCTGCAGACCGCAATTGGCACTTCATAGAAACTGCATTTATCACGAAATAACTTCTTTGTATTATCAGACGCATCCTCTGCCACCAGTACGAAGCATACTTTTTGTTCCTTTATGGCCTTTTCTGTAGCAAACTCTCCGCTGACTACTTTTCCGGCTTTTGCCGCAAGGCCCAGCATATTCAAATATTTTTTATCAGGATTCAATCTCATTAAGCTCCTTTTCCAGTTTATCATATATTTCATCCGGAACTGACACATTCAGCGAGCTATTCAGGCTTCGTTTTTTTCTTGCCTTTTTTAAGCACTCCGCATTTCTGCAAAGATAGGCGCCTCTCCCATTGCTCTTTCCTGTCAAATCCAGCTCAATTTTCCCCTCCGGCGTCCTTATTACACGAATAAGCTGACGCTTGTCAAAGCTTTCCCTGCAGCCAACGCACCGGCGTTTAACTGTTTTTTTTTCCATAAAACCACACCCTAATCGAAACTATATAAATTATGCCATTATTTTGCCTATTATGCCATAAAACAAGCTGTTTCCTCGAAAATTCCTGCTACTCCTCAGGCAATTCCTCAATTTCTTCAAATTCCTCCTCGGAAAGCTCCTCGAATTCATCTTCCGAAAGTTCTTCCATCTCTTCAAATTCCTCCTCGGAAAGCTCTTCAAACTCTCCCTCCGGAATTTCTTCAAATTCCTCAAAATCTGAATCATTTACTTCCTCTGCAGAGGACTCCGGCAATTCCTGAGCTTCTAAGGCTGTCTCTGTCAGTTCTTCTGCGTCATCCTTAGGATTACCGTTCGCATCATAATATACATATTCGCCTTCCCCTATATACAGCTTATCGTCATCCTCCTCACCTGCTTCTAAAGCCTGTGATTCACTCATAATATCTATCTTATATCCTGTAAGCCTCGCTGCTAAGCTTGCGTTTTGTCCCCTTTTACCAATTGCAAGAGAAAGCTGGTAATCCGGCACAACCACCTTTGCGCTTTTATCCGCAAGGCACACCTTTACGGAAACTACCTTGGAAGGGCTTAACGCATTGCCGATAAGTATAACCGGATCAGGATCCCAGTTAATTACATCTATCTTTTCTCCCTTTAAATCATTAACTATGGCGTTTATACGAGCGCCGTTTAATCCGACGCATGCTCCAACCGCGTCTACATTTTCATCCTTTGCCCAGACAGAAATCTTACTTCTTGAGCCTGCTTCCCTTGCAACATTTTTAAGTTCAACCGTACCATCTGCAATCTCTGTTACCTCTTTCTCCAATAAACGCTTTACAAGCTCCGGATGAGTTCTTGAAATAACAATATGCGGTCCCTTTGTGTTATCCTTTACATCCACGACGTAAACCTTAACATGTTCGCCAATCAGGAACTGCTCGCCGGGGACGCATTCCTTCTCCATTAAAGCAACCTCTGTCCGATCATCCAATGCTATAATTACACGATTGCTTGTACGCTCATTCCCCTCTCTATCCACATAAGACTTTCTCTCAACACGCTGTACCACACCGGTTATTACCTCGTGCTCCTTGCTGTGGAAAATATCAAATACATTCTGCCTTTCAGCCTCTTTAATCTTCTGCACAATAACGCTCTTTGCATGCTGTGCTGCAATACGACAAAAATTCTTCGGTGTGACGGACACATTTACAATATCTCCTAAATCGTATTTTGCATCCTGCTGCCTTGCCTGCTCCAAAGTAATCTCGCAGGCGCCATCCTCAACCTTTTCCACTACAACTTTCTTAGCAAATACTTCAACTGTCCCCGTAGCAGCATCTATTTCAACGCTGACATCTTCCTTATGCCTCTCCTGCTCGCCATTTTCATCCTTGGGCTCCCTGCTTTTATCACTATCCTTTGTATAATTTTTCTTGTAAGCGCTTTCTAAAGAAACTCGAATTGCTTCCAGTATTACTTCCTTCTTAATTCCTTTTTCTTTTTCCAGCATATCAAGAGCCAGTATTAATTCAGGGTTCGCATTAGTATTTGTTTCTGTGCTTGTTTTCCTTGCCATTAGTATCATCCTCCTGTTATTATTCTGTATTTACTGCTTGCAAATATAAGAAACTGCTTTTACTATTCAAATGCCAGACGAATCATGGCAATCTCCTTCTCCGTTACCTGAAGCTTCCTGTCATTCTCCAGCGCTAACGTAAGCTGATGATTCTCATAACCATTAAGTCTTGCTGTAAATTCTTTTAGTCCATCCTTTTGCTTGTAAAGCTTAACCTCTACCAGTTTTCCTATATTCCTTAAGAAATCCTTTTCCTTCTTAAGTGGTCTTGTAAGTCCCGGAGAGCTTACCTCCAATATATATGCGTCTTCAATAAAATCCTCAGCATCCAGTTTTTCCTCCAATGTCCGGCTCACTAACACACAGTCGTCAATATCAATTCCATTATCCTTATCAACATACACCCGAAGATACCAATTTGCCCCCTCCTTTACATATTCTACATCCACCAATTCAAAATGGTTCTCGTTCACAATGGGAGTAACAAGTTCTTCCGTTTTCAATTCAATATCCCGCTTATTCATTCTTTCACCTGCCTTAAGCTATTATGCTGTCAATAATGATGATTGTTTTACTTATGGTGTATTCACAACAAAAGAGTGGACCTCTCTGTCCACTCTTTAATCAAGCCACCGTATTAAATCGTAATAAGCATACCACCAAAACTTGGAAAATGCAAGTATTTTTCTGAAAAATTTTACAAATACAATACCTATATAATTATATTTTTACTTCACATACATAATAATTAGTGCTATAATGCGTCATAAACAAAAAGTATATTACAAAGAAGGATTGATTTATCATGGTAAAAGACCTTACTACCGGCGAACCGCTTAAATTAATTATTTCATTTTCAATTCCTATGCTGCTTGGAAATCTGTTCCAGCAATTCTATAATATGGTGGATTCCATTGTTGTAGGAAAATATGTAAGCACAAATGCACTGGCAGCAGTAGGCGCCACAGGCTCCTTAAACTTTCTGGTACTAGGCTTTGCCATAGGAATTTGCACCGGATTTAATATTCGCGTATCGCAGGCTTTTGGCTCAGGCAACTACAGTGAAATGCGCTCATTTATTGCAAACGGTGCATACTGGTGTGGAATTGTTACTGTAGTATTAACTCTGCTTACTATTCTGTTCACTAAACCGGTGCTGGTTTTGATGAACACGCCTGATGAGATTTTAGAAGACGCCTATGATTATATAATAATTATATTTATTGGAATATTTGCCATTATGGCATATAACTATTTATCCTGCGTATTAAGGGCGTTAGGCGACAGCAAAACACCTCTTTATTTCCTTATTATCGCTTCCCTATTAAACATCGCGCTTGATTTATTTTTTGTTTTAAACCTTAATATGAGAGTAGCCGGCGTGGGATATGCCACAGTAATAGCTCAGGGAGTTTCCGCCCTGTTGACCTTTATTTACATGAAAAAGCGTTTTACTATACTTTCCTTTACAAAAGAGGAGCTTAAATGGGATATCAGAAAAGGAGAACGCCTTCTTGGAATTGGAGTTCCCATGGGCTTACAGTTTTCCATAACTGCCATTGGCGCTGTAATTTTACAGGTTGCTGTAAACTCCCTCGGTGCTGTAAGCGTAGCCGCAGTCACTGCTGCGAACCGCCTGCAGATTATGTTTACACAACCGCTGGAAACGCTGGGGCTTACAATGTCAACCTACTGCGGACAGAATCTTGGTGCAAAAAAAGAGGAGCGCATTCATGTAGGAATCCGCACCTCGCTTATTTTATCCATTAGCTATTGTTTACTTCTTATGCTGATTATGATACCCTTTGCGCCAAAGTTAAGCCTGCTTTTTGTAAACGCCGGAGAAATTAATGTTATATCAAAAACAACTGAATTTTTACGCATTAATTCTTTATTTTACTCTGCGCTTGGACTTTTATTTATAATACGTAACAGCCTTCAGGGACTAGGCTATAGCGTCCTTCCCATGTTTGCAGGAGTGGTTGAATTGGTTGGACGAAGCATGGTCGCATTGTGCCTTGTATCCGTTTTCCATTTTCATGCCATATGCTTTGCAAACCCGTCAGCATGGATTCTGGCTGATATTCTTCTTCTCATAGTATACTATGTTAAAGTATTAAAGCCTTACAGAA
>CANQSN010000029.1 GCA_947626505.1 uncultured Lachnospiraceae bacterium | reverse complement strand
CTCCTCGTATTGATTAAGCGGCTCCTCGTAATTATATTTTTCTTCATTTATTCCTTCACTGTATCCGTCTCGGTTTGTTATAATATATTTTACGTTTAATATGGAATTTAAAAATGGATTAGACGAATAATTACGGATTGTATTAGGTCCTCCAACCACGCCCAGCTTTTCCATACTTGTAATATAATTTCTGTTCGCTGAATTACCATACATTTCAATTCCATTGTATCCGGCAAGCATTCCATAGTTTAAGTCGTCGTCCATATTATTAGTCTTTATATGATAAAATGATTTGTCATTAGCCGCTATTTCCTCTGCCGCCTGCTTTACTGATTTATATTTGTTATAATACTCATCTGTATTAAATTCAGACCTAACCTGTATTATAGCGTGCGCGCTAGCTACTATCTCCGCTATTCCTATTACAACAAACGTAAGCATAAATGTCTTTCGCGATTTGAACTTTTTCTGCAATAGCAGAATACCTATATACAATATTGCTAAGTCGAGGGAATATAAAAACGGTGTAACAGTATTTACTTTATCTACATACAGCAGAGAACCGATTATTCCAACCAGCACCAGCGCAGCTATAATTACGGTCTTTACAATACCGACATTTTTTATGTCGCATTTTATATAGTAAAATGATTCCTGCGCTAATATTAAACAGAAGAAAACAAACATAAATGCATGGCGGTTTGGCAGTCCGTTAGTATAATGGAACATATGCATAATGTAGTTAAGGGTTGATTCGTTAAACGACAGCGCAAACAGCAAAAATACCGCCAATTTCTTTAAACGCACAGAGGGCCTTACCCTTTTATTTAAAAAGTAAGTAAACGCCAAAATATATCCAAACATTCCAAAATACAAATTGGCCTCCCAATAAGTGGCATAATTTGTTCCCGCATATACCGGAGATGTAATAAATAAGCACTGTCTTATAATATTAAACCAATTTGTAAAAAAGCCAAATCCATTGTATTCTGATACTCCATATCCGCCGCCCATAACTATATACATAAGCGGACATATAATAATACCGCTTACCCCGATGGCGGCAAGCGACAGCGCCATAATCTTTAAAGACTTTATTATAAACTCCTTAAAGGATTTAAATTTGCATGTCAAATAGTACAAAATAACAAAAAGGCAGCTCATAACCCCTAGATAGAAATTTGTAAAAATCATAAGGATTAACGATATAAAATACAGTCTCCATCCCCTGTTAGACACAAATCTCTCCAATCCCAAAATCAATAACGGGAGTATTATCATACTGTCAGAAAACGGATAGAACACTGTACACGACAAAAAGGCGTTACAAAAAACATACGCCAGAGAGAACAGCAATACTTCTATATCATGCTTTGACAGACGCGCCTTAGATATGCGGTGAGTAAAGTAATAAAATGTAGTTAAATAAAGCAGCACCGCTTTAACTACCGCCATAATATTATACACTGCAAGCGTTCCCTTAACAGGAAACAGCAGCGGTATCCATGTAAGCGGACTCATAACGCTGAAAATAATCTGATAATACAAATTGGTTCCTTCATAACCGCCCCATGTATACCAGAGGGGTTCGCCGGACAAAAGCTTTCGTTTTAATTCTTCATACAGTGGAATAAGGCTGTGAATGGAATCCCCTCCCACAAGCATATGGTCGCCAAACGGATATTGCTTTTTTGTTATAAATTCAACTAAATAAAATACTATAACTATTAACACGCCCGTCAGAAAAATTCCATTATCCTTAATCCAATCCTTAATAGCCGGCTTTTTATTTGATTTTTCCATGTGCAAATACTCCTTTACAATTATTAACTACTGTTCCACTCTGATAGTTTCTATAGAGGACAACGCCTTTTTCATAAGCTCGTCTATAACGTCATTAAGCTTTGTCTCCGACTTTTTAATAATATTTACGTTCGGCTTTGTCACAGGATGCTTTGCAACAAATATTGTACAGCAGTCCTCATAAGGCAAAATAGACGTCTCATATGTGTTGATTCTCTCTGATATATCAACAATCTCCTGCTTGTCAAAACCAATAAGCGGCCTGAATACAGGCATGTTACATACTTCGTTAGTAGCTACCAGCGAATGCATTGTCTGCGAAGCCACCTGCCCAATGCTCTCTCCTGTTATAAGCGCCTGAGCGCCATTTTTTTCCGCTAAATACTCTGCAATCCTCATCATGTACCGGCGCATAATAATAGTCAGCTCGTCATGCGGACATTTTTCATAAATAGCCATCTGTATATCTGTAAAATTGACAATGTGCAAATGTATGGGGCCGCTGTACTTTGACACCAGCCTTGCCAGCTCTACCACCTTCTCTTTGGCGCGTTCACTGGTATATGGCGGCGCATGAAAATATACTGCATCAAGATATACCCCTCTCTTACTAATCATATATCCCGCCACAGGACTGTCGATACCGCCGGATAAAAGCAGCATGGCTTTACCATTTGTACCTACAGGCATTCCTCCGGGGCCCGAAATCTCCAAAGAATATATATATCCCTTTGTTCTAAGCTCCACATTCAGATATACATCAGGATTATGTACGTCAACCTTGAGCTCAGGAAATGCATCTAAAAGCTCAGCCCCCAAATCGGCTGCAATCTCAGGAGATTTTTTAGGATATGATTTATCCGCCCGTCTTACCATTACCTTAAATGTAAAATGGGTATTTTCATAGGCGTGTGAAACATATTCCTTTACATTTGCTGCAAGACTGTCCCATGAACAATCGTCTATCATAACTACCGGACAAATAGCTGAAATACCAAAAACGCGCTTTAGAGCTTCTACTGTATCCTCGTAATCAAAATCATTTACCGCCTCTACAAATATACGCCCCTGTTCCTTTGTCAGGGTAAATTTACCAACATGCGACAACGCATATTTTATTTGACGCATAAGAGCATCCTCAAAAAGATATCTGTTTTTGCCTTTTATACCAATCTCTGCATATTTAATTAAAAAAGCGTTATATTCCATATTGTTATCCTTTCTATCTACGGGTAAATCTTCTCAATACAGGAAGCAAAGCAGCAATCTGTTCCACTGTATAATCAAGCTCGCTCGCTTTAGTATATCTTGACAATGAAAATCTGATTGTAGACTCTGCATCCTCCACAGACAGCCCCATATTCTTTAACGTACCGCTTAATTCCGGTTTGTTAGATGAGCAGGCTGAACCGGACGATACATATATACCCTTATCCTCTAAAGCATGAAGCATTACCTCGCTTCTTACCCCTCTAAAGGTTATGCTTATAATATGCGGCGCCGCTCCCGAATGGTCATAGCATTCATCAAGCTTTGTCACCTTCTCTATAAAATACTGCTTAAGCCTGCACATGGCGTCATATTTTTCAGAATAATCCTTAAACGTAAGCTCGCTCGCTAAAGCTAATCCGGCAATTGCCGGAACATTCTCCGTTCCCGAACGCATACCCTCCTGCTGGTTTCCGCCAAGTAAAAGCGGTTTAAGCTTTGTTTTATTTTTTACATATATAAATCCGCTGCCCTTGGGCCCATGAAGCTTATGACCGCTTACGCTCATTAAATCAATTCCAATACGCGAAGGATAGATTGGAAGCTTACCATACATTTGTATTGCATCTACGTGAAACAATATATTTTCTCTGAAATTCTTTACAATATGCGCCGCATCTTCTATAGGCTCGACTGCTCCTACCTCGTTATTTACCCCCATTATGGAAACGAGTATAGTATCGTCGCACAGCGCGTCCTTTAAGGCGTCAAGCGATACAATTCCATGTTCATCTACAGGAAGATATGTTACTGAAAATCCCTGCTCCTCAAGATATGACAGCGGCTCAAGCACCGAAGCATGTTCTATGCTGCTGGTGATAATATGCATTCCCCGACGCCTGTTCGCAAGCGCCGCGCCAATCAATGCAGTATTGTTAGCCTCAGTTCCTCCGGAGGTAAAATAAATCTCCTTCGGCTCTACTTTAATCTGCCTTGCAATCACTTCTCTGGCGTTTTTAATGTAACGTTCCGCCTGAAGTCCCTTTTTATGTCTTGAAGACGGATTACCATAATCCTCCTTAAGAACCTTTACCATCAAATCTGTCACTTCATCGAATGCCGCTGATGTAGCTGCATTATCTAAATATACTTCCAATTTACTATACCTCGACTAGTCCTGTTCTAAAGCAAACATTAAAACAGACAGTACCGCCATACCCGCTGTTTCTGTTCTTAAAATCCTATGCCCCAAGGTTATAGGATACGCGCCTAAACCTGCTGCCTGTTCTATCTCCTCTTTTGAAAATCCGCCCTCCGGCCCTATAAATACTGCAATATGCTTAGCGTTTACCAAACCCTTAATTACTTCTCTTGAAGCATTCATTCCCTGCGCCTCCTCATAGGGAATAATAGTTGTCCCCTTTTTATGCGCCTCCTTTAATGCTTCTGAAAACTGTATCGGAAACGCTACTTCGGGAATTATATTCCGCTTTGACTGCTTTGCGGCAGCCTTAGCAATTCCATTCCAACGCTCCACTCTTTTCTGTTTCTTTTTCTCATCCAATTTTACGATTACCCTGTCGGTTACTACAGGCACCACCTTTGCCGCCCCAAGCTCTACAGCTTTTTGGATAATCATATCCATTTTATCTCCTTTAGGAATCGCCTGATATAAAGTAATCGGAACCGGCAGTTCTCTATTGCTGCCATTAACGTCCAAAATGCGAGCCATGACCTGTTCTCCTGAAAAATCAACAAGCTCGCAGAGGTACTCTCTGTCGTCTCCGGCGCTTATAAGCATTTGCTCGCCTATTCGCATACGCAGTACGTTTTTAATATGATTTACATCCTCTCCCGTAATACATATATTTTCCTGCCTGATATCTTTAGGGGATACAAAAAACTTATACATATCCGCTCCTTTTTACACTTTAATATGTTCTATCTTCCTACAATAGATACCCATTCTCCCATTGGAATCACATCCACAAGCTCAAAGCCCTGCTCTATCATAGCATTCTTCACTTCCTCCTCCTTGGTATCAATAATACCGGAGGTGATAAAATATGCGCCCTTCTTCATAAACCGTCTCACAATGGCGGATAACGGTATAATAACATCCGCTAAAATATTAGCGACTACTATATCATACTTTTCCTCTCCCAATTTATCACAAAATGCATTATCTGTAAGCAAATTACCTCTATAAGCCTCCATACTGCCCTCTGTTATATTGTTCACTTTAAGATTGTGATTAGTTGCCAAAATAGCATTCTCATCTATATCTGTTCCCACTACTCTGCCCGCTCCTAATTTCAGGGCGATAATAGATAAAATACCGCTTCCGCATCCAACATCCAAAACAGTATCTCCCGTCTTCATATATTTCTTAATCTGGGAAATGCATAATTTTGTTGTTTCATGAGAACCCGTTCCAAAGGCGGTACCCGGATCAATCTCCACTACAATATCGTCTTTTTTAAGCTCGCTTACTGTTTCCCATGTGGGTTTAATAATGATATTTTCATCTAATCTAAAAGGCTTGAAAAACTGCTTCCAGTTATTAATCCAGTCCTTATCCTCTGTCTCCCCATAGGATAGAGTACCCGCTCCCACGTCAAAAAACCGGCTGATATTGCTTAGCATTTCTTTAATCTTAAGAGAAAGCTCCTCTATATCCCGTTCCGGCTCAATATAGCAGGAAATTCTTGCTGTTCCGTCATTGTCGCCTATCTCATCCGGAAGCAAATCCACATACATCTTTTGTCGTTCTTCCTCTGTAAGCGGAACATAATCCTCAACCTCTATTCCCTCTATCCCAAGCTCGCTAAGCTCATAGCTAATCATATCAGTAGCTTCCACTGTGGTGTCTATTGTTATTTTATTCCATTTCATTATCTTCACCTTAATTTTTGAAAAAGAGTTTCGCTAAGCGAAACTCTTTTTCACTTTAATCAACTAAAACTATTTTTTAAAAAAGCCCTTCTTTTTCTCCGGCTCTGACTCGTCCGTAGTATCTGCGTATTGCCTTAAAATCTCCTTCTCCTTCTCCGACAGCTTCTCAGGAACCTGAACTACTAACGTTACATAGTGATCCCCTCTGACAGAGTTATTTCTAATGGTCGGAACTCCTTTTCCCTTTAAACGTATCTTGGTGTCCGTCTGGGTTCCCGGCTTAATTGTATACCTAAATGGCCCGTCAAGAGTATTAATCTCAATGCTGTCGCCAAGAGCCGCCTGAGTAAATGTAATAGGCTGTGTGGAATATATGTCGTATTCGTTTCTCTGGAAAATGGGGTGCGGATTAACCATAACAGCAACCAGCAAATCTCCTCTGGCTCCGCCGCGCTTACCCGGTTCTCCCTTTTCACGTATGCGGACGCTCTGACCATTATCAATTCCTGCCGGAATATTTACCTGAATCTTCTTATTGCTTGTAACGTAGCCTGAGCCTTTACAGGTGCTGCATTTATTTTTAATCATCTTACCTGTACCGTTACACTCAGGACAGCTTTGCACATTACGTACCATACCGAAAAGCGACTGCTGGGTAAATACCACCTGTCCCTTACCGCCGCACTTTGTACACGTTACCGGATCAAATCCCGGCTGCGCGCCGGTTCCATGACATTTTGGGCATGGATCTTTAAGAGGCAGCTCTAATTCCTTGCCACAGCCAAACACAGCCTCCTCAAAATCAATCCTGACGCTTGTTTTAATGTTAGCGCCGCGAACCGGCCCGTTGTTATCCCTGCGGGTACGCGAGCTTCCTCCGCCGAATAAATCGCCAAAGACGTCTCCGAAAATATCTCCCATATCTCCCATATTAAACTCAAATCCGCCGCCGGAAAATCCGCCCGGACCTCCCGCGCCATCAAAGGCTGCGTGTCCAAATTGGTCGTATTTTGCCCTTTTCTCCGGATCGCTAAGTACCTCATACGCCTCCGAAGCCTCTTTAAACTTACGCTCTGCCTCCTTATCTCCCGGATTCATATCCGGATGATATTTCTTAGCAAGCTGTCTGTACGCCTTCTTTAATTCATTGGCATCCGCCCCTTTAGAAACGCCTAATACCTCATAATAATCTCTCTTATCTGCCATTATGATCACCTTTCATAAACCGACATAAAGAGGGTACCAAAAAGGTATCCTCTTACTGCCGCTCTTTACACTTCTTTTACTATTTTATACTTCTTTGTAGTCTGCGTCAACTACATCATCTGCGTCATACTGCGCGGCGCCCGCACTCTCTGCTCCTGTTCCCGCATTTGCGTTTGGTGCAGACTGCTCATACATCTTTGAGAACAATTCCTGCGCGCTCTCCATTAACTTTTCTTTTCCGGCTTTAATCTTCTCTACGTCTTCCTCAGACATAGACTCTGCATCAGTACCGTCAATTACCTCTTTTAATGATTTTAAGTCGGCCTCTACCTTTTCTTTTCCGGCTGAATCCAGCTTATCGCCTACATCCTTTAATGCCTTTTCGGTCTGGAATACCAATGCGTCCGCCTCGTTGCGCGCCTCAATTGATTCCTTACGCTTCTTATCCTGCGCCTCATATTCAGCGGCTTCCTTTACTGCCTTATCAATATCTGCATCAGACAGATTAGAACCTGCTGTAATAGTAATATGCTGTTCGCTTCCTGTACCTAAATCCTTAGCAGATACATTTACGATACCATTTGCATCAATATCAAATGTAACCTCAATCTGTGGCACACCGCGTCTTGCCGGCGCAATACCGTCAAGACGGAAACGTCCCAAACTCTTATTATCTCTTGCAAACTGACGCTCACCCTGAACGACATGGATATCAACCGCATCCTGATTATCTGCCGCAGTAGAGAAAATCTGGCTCTTCTTCGTAGGGATAGTTGTATTACGCTCAATCAATCTTGTTGCAACGCCGCCCATTGTTTCAATTGAAAGTGAAAGTGGAGTAACATCCAATAAAAGAATCTCGCCTGCGCCGGTGTCTCCTGCCAGCTTACCACCCTGAATAGATGCACCGATTGCTACACATTCGTCAGGATTGATTCCCTTAAACGGTTCCTTTCCGGTAAGCTGCTTAACCTTATCCTGAACTGCAATAACACGAGTAGAACCGCCTACAAGCAATACCTTATCCAAATCTGCCGCAGTCATGCCGGCGTCCTTAAGAGCGGTCTGAACAGGCGTTGCAGTCCTCTCTATCAAATCGGCTGTCAACTCGTCAAACTTTGCTCTTGTCAAATCCATATCAAAATGCTTAGGGCCTTCCTGCGTAGCAGTGATAAATGGAAGGTTAATATTAGTCGTCATAGAAGATGAAAGCTCCTTCTTCGCCTTTTCAGCCGCTTCCTTTAGACGCTGCATAGCCATCTTATCTCCTGAAAGGTCAACGCCTTCTTTATTTTTGAAGTCCTCAAGCATATATTTTGTAACTACATCATCAAAGTCATCACCGCCAAGCTTGTTATCACCTGCAGTTGCCAATACTTCAATAACGCCATCGCCAATCTCGATAATAGACACATCAAATGTACCGCCGCCTAAATCGTATACCATAATTTTCTGTTCTTTTTCGTTGTCCAAACCATAAGAAAGCGCTGCTGCTGTCGGCTCGTTAATAATACGCTTTACATCAAGGCCTGCAATCTTACCTGCATCTTTTGTAGCCTGACGCTGTGAGTCAGTAAAGTACGCCGGCACTGTTATAACCGCTTCTGTTACCTTTTCTCCAATATAGCTTTCTGCATCAGTCTTAAGCTTCTGCAAAATCATAGCGGAAATCTCCTGTGGAGAATATTTTTTACCGTCAATCTCAACTCTGTAATCAGAGCCCATGTGTCTCTTAATAGATGAGATAGTCTTATCTGCGTTTGTCACTGCCTGACGCTTTGCCGGATCACCGACTACACGCTCGCCGCTTTTTGTAAATGCAACTACAGACGGAGTAGTTCTAACGCCCTCTGCATTTGTAATTACCACAGGCTTACCACCCTCCATAACAGCTACACACGAATTAGTTGTTCCTAAATCAATTCCAATAATTTTACCCATAATATAAATCCTCCTATATCTAAATAAATATTCTATATTAATAACAAATTTAATTAGCTACCTTTACCATACTGTGCCTAAGAACTTCCTCCTTGTACATATAACCCTTTTGAAGCTCTTCTACCACAATATTATCGTCATATTCCTCGTCTTCTATATGCATAACCGCATTGTGCAGCTCCGGATCAAATTCTTTGCCCTCTGCATTCATTGGAGCAACCTTTACAGACGCAAGATAATCAAGCATCTGACGGTATATTTTATCCACTCCCTGAACAAAAGCATCATCCTTTTGTTCCTCTGTAACAGTCATCTTAGCTCTCTCAAAATTGTCAATCACAGGAAGAAGCTTCTCCAAAACCTCCTTGGCCCCGACATCATACATATGGGCCGCCTCCTTCTCTGTACGCTTGCGCATATTCTCAAACTCTGCCATTAGCCTCTGATACTTATCAAGAGATTGCTCGTTTAACTCCTCTGCCGCCTTAAGCTTCTTAGACAGCTCGTCAATAACCTCGCTTTGCGCCTTTAACTCCATCTCCAATCCCTTTATTGTCTTTCTTCCCTTTTTACTGCCTCCGGATTTATTGTTTTTCTTTGAGGCAGAGGAGTTATTGTAATCATTAGGGCTATCGCTTTTATCATTCTCAGAAGCAATATCTCCCGTTTCCTCTGTGACTTCTTTATCGGTTTCGGGATTATCCTGTTCCTGAATATCATCCTCTCTTGTCAATTCTTCATCCATATTGTCATTCTCCTGTTCCGGTATTTCCATCTCTGAACGGTTATTCTTATTCTCCTCCACGCACTAACCACCTCTTTACGTTTTATTCTTAAAAATTGTGTCCAGCTCGTTAGTCAAATTCTTAAGCGTTGTCACCACTTTATCATAATCCATACGTTTTGGACCAATAATACCTATCTTACCCCGAACGCCTTCCTCCAATTCATAGGTTGCCGTAACAATACTGCAATCATTTGTCGTCTTAAGCGGCGTCTCGTCTCCGATATAAACCTGTATTCCATACTGGTTATCTGTCGTGTCGTTCTCTGTACTCTCCATCAGATTGTTAAGAGCCTTTTTCTCCTCCAACACCTCCAAAAGCGCTCCCGCCTTAGTGGCGTCATAAAGCTCCGGATACTTTAATATGTTGTTAGCCCCGCTGGTATATACCTCAAGTTCTTCTGCCGAACGTACTGCATCCATCACGCCTTCAAAAATATATTCAAGAAGCGCTGCACGTTCCCCAGCCTGCTGTTTCATAGTCTGTATAAGCTCAAGATTAATATCCTGCAGTGAAAGCCCTGTCAAAAATGAATTGAGCAATACGTTAAATTTCAAAAGTTCGTCATTTGCCAAAGGTTCTGTTACTTTAATCATCTTATTCTTAATAACGTTACCCTCCACTACGATAACCGCCAAAAGCTGTGTTTCATCAACCTGTGAAAGCTGTATAAACTTAACGTTTGTATTTTTATAGTTAGGGGCTGTAACCATGGTCGCATAATTGGTGTTGTAAGCTAATACCTTGGCAACCTGCTGTAATAGCGTTTCCAGCCGGTCTACCTTCGCCAAAAGCGCATCATGTTCTTTTTCTTTACCTTCTTCTTCATCATTACGCTCTAACGCCTTTTCCGCCATCATCTGGTCTACATAGAGCCGATATCCGGCATCAGAGGGTATTCTTCCTGCTGAAGTATGGGGCTGTATAATATACCCCAATTCTTCTAAGTCAGCCATCTCATTGCGAATGGTAGCAGAAGACAGATTCAAATCCGGCAGCTTGGAAATGGTTCTTGAACCCACTGGCTCGCCAGTTTCCAGATAAGTCTTTATAATAGCCTGCAAAATCTTGCATTTGCGTTCATCTAACTCCATCTTACCATCCTTTCTTCATATTGTTAGCACTCGATACATTCGAGTGCTAACATCTGAATTAAGAGTATCACTACTATATCAATTTGTCAATGTATTTTTTTAAAAAAATGAATAAAAACCCATAAGCGGCAACTTATGGGTTTTTATTCGTATATCAGCTTTCATTAAGCACTTTATCAAGAATCCTGCACATTTCATCAATGTGTTCCCGCTCTGAAATAAGAGGCGGTACAAAACGAAGTGTATTCGCACCGGCTGAAATAAGTATCAATCCTTTGTCCCTACATGCTGACACTACTTCTGTTGCCGGAATATTAAGCTCCATTCCCTGCATTAATCCAATTCCGCGTACTTCCTTTATCTTATCAGGATACTTACTTGCCAGCTCATTGAGCTTTTTAGTCAGATAAGGCGATATCTTTCTTACATGCTCTAAAATATTCTGCTTTTTAAAAATCTCAAATACCTTGCATACTGCCGACGTGGCTAACGGATTACCTCCATAAGTAGTTCCATGGTCTCCCGGCGCCATTGCATTTGCCACTCTTTCCACCGCTGCAAACGCTCCAACCGGAACGCCGCAGCCCAATGCTTTGGCAGAAGTTACAATATCCGGCTTTATTCCATATTGCTGATAAGCAAACATTGTTCCGGTACGTCCCATACCGCATTGAATCTCATCAAGTATGAGTACAATATCCTTTTCATCGCAGAGCTTACGCAGTTCGCAGATAAATTCTTTATCCGCGGGATATATACCGCCTTCTCCCTGCAAAGTTTCCATTATAACAGCGCAGGTGTCTTCAGTAACAAGTCTTTTTACACTTTCAATATCATTATAGGCTGCAAAGGATACTCCGCCTATTAGCGGTTCAAACGGATCGCGGTAATGCTTTGTTCCGGTTACGGACAACGCTCCCATGCTTCTACCATGAAACGAGTGCTCCATGGCAATAATTTCACCCTTGCATTTAGTATTTTTCTCGAAGGCATATTTTCTTGCCAACTTTAACGCTCCCTCTATTGCCTCTGTACCGCTGTTTGTAAAAAACACCTTATCCATTCCCGTAGCTTCGCATAAATACTTTGCAGCCTTTATTGAAGGTTCTGTATAATAGAGATTCGATACGTGAATCAAACGGTCAATCTGCTCCTTAAGTCCCCGCTTATATTCCTCGTTACCATATCCCAACGCTGAAACTGCAATTCCGGCGCCCATATCAAGATATTTTTTCCCTTCTGTATCATAGAGGTACATTCCATCTCCATGGTCAAAAACTACATTTCTGTTATATACGTTAATAAAATATTTGTCTGCTTCCTTAATATCCATTGTTTCTATTCCTCCTTTGATTTACTATTTTCTCACTGGAATTAAGGATTGTCAAGTATTTGCCTTCTGGTGTATAATCTTATTTATCAGATGGCAATTTAAGCTCACCGCTTATATAGGCGAAAGTCTTCTCCCATCTGATAAAACATAAGAAACGAGGTACTATATATGGCACAGTTATGGGGTGGACGTTTCACTAAGGAAACAGACCGGTTAGTTTATAATTTTAACGCTTCAATCTCCTTTGATAAGAAGCTTTTTGCTCAGGATATCAGAGGAAGTAAGGCGCATGTTACAATGCTTGCTGCTTCAGGCATTTTAACACAAGCGGAAGAAACTGAAATTATTAAAGGTCTCGATGGCATCTTAAGTGATGTTGAAAATGGCTCGCTTGCTATTACCTCTGAATATGAGGATATCCACAGCTTTGTCGAAGCTAATCTAATCGACCGGATTGGAGAAGTCGGCAAAAAACTGCATACCGGACGAAGCAGAAACGATCAGGTGGCGCTGGATATGAGGCTTTACTGCCGAGACGAGCTTTTGGAGCTTGAGTATCTGCTTAAGAAGCTGCTTACCACTATTCATGGATTGATGAAGGAACATATTTATACCTACATGCCGGGCTTTACACATTTGCAAAAAGCCCAGCCTGTTACATTTGCTCATCATCTAGGCGCTTACATGGAGATGTTTAAGCGTGATTTGAGCCGCATTTTGGACATTTACAAGCGTATGAATGTGTGTCCGTTAGGCTCCGGAGCCTTAGCCGGAACCACTTATCCCTTAGACAGAGAACTTACTGCAGCGCTAATGGATTTTGACGGTCCATCCCTTAACAGCATGGACGGCGTATCAGACAGGGATTATGTTATTGAGCTGCTGTCTGCACTTTCCATGATTATGATGCATTTAAGCAGATTTTCTGAGGAAATTATTATCTGGAATTCTAACGAGTATCAGTTTATAGAGCTTGATGATGCATATAGTACTGGAAGTTCTATTATGCCGCAGAAAAAAAATCCTGACATTGCGGAGCTTGTCCGCGGGAAGACCGGCAGGGTATACGGAGCGCTGACCTCACTGCTAACTACAATGAAGGGTATTCCTCTTGCCTACAACAAGGATATGCAGGAGGATAAGGAGTTTACATTTGACGCTATTGACACAGTTAAAGGATGTCTGCTGCTGTTTACGGGCATGATAAATACCATGAAGGTCAAAAAGGAAAATATGAAAACCAGCGCAAAAAACGGATTTACAAATGCAACTGACGCCGCTGATTATCTGGTTAATCATGGAGTCCCGTTCAGAGACGCCCACAGTATTGTAGGTCAGCTTGTACTTCGCTGCATTGATAAAGGAGTTTCATTAGATGATTTACCGCTTGAAGAATATAAGGAGGTAAGTCCTGTATTTGAAAACGACATATACGAGGCAATCAGCATGGAAACTTGTGTTAATAAGCGCAATACCATTGGCGCCCCGGGACCTGACGCCATGAAAAAAGTTATTTCCATCAATGAAGCCTATTTAAAAGATATTAGCAAATAGCTTAAAATACTTTAAAATATTTTATAGAGGTGATTATAATGAATAATACAAAAAAACGTCAGGTGGAGATTGCAAAAAATATGCTTGAGGTTGAGATTCCCATGGAGGACATTGTTGAAATGAGCGGTCTTACTATGGAGGAGGTTCAAAAGTTAAGCAAGGAGGTACAAATTCGCGTGCGGGATACCACAGATGTGGTTGATTTTGATTTGCTTGATACTATGTATCACTATGGTAATAAAACAGCTAAAGATCCGCTGACTAACGGTGCGCCGGTTCAGGAAGACGAGCAGTAAGTTTTAAATACGTAAATAAAAAATCGGTACTACCATGCAATCTGATAGTACCGGTTTTTTAATTTATTTCTTTTCAATATAACCCTGCGCCTTTAAAAGCTCTGCACAGAGAACTGCGCCTCCGGCAGCGCCTCGGACGGTATTATGTGAAAGTCCAATAAACTTCCAATCATAAATGCTGTCTTCCCTGATACGTCCGACAGATACGCCCATTCCATTCTCATAATCCACATCCAATGTCACCTGCGGCCTGTTATCCTCCTCCATGTACCGGATAAACTGCTTTGGCGCGCTTGGAAGTTCAAGCTCCTGCGGAACTCCCTTAAACGAATTAAGCTTCTCAATCAGCTGCTCCTTAGTAGGCTTCTTCTTAAACTTAACAAACACTGCCGCTGTGTGACCATTTAACACAGGCACCCTGACACACTGGCATGTAATCTTAGGTGACTCAGCCGGCACAATCTCTCCTTTTTTATCATCTACATACCCCCATATTCTTAGAGGCTCTTTTTCGGATTTTTCTTCTTCGCCGCCAATAAACGGGATTACATTGCCCACCATCTCAGGCCAGTCGTTAAAGGTTTTTCCAGCGCCCGAAATAGCCTGATATGTAGTTGCAACAACCTCATATGGCTCAAACTCTTTCCATGCAGTTAATACCGGAGCATAGCTCTGAATAGAACAGTTAGGCTTTACTGCTACAAACCCCTTTTTAGTACCGAGCCTTTTCTTCTGGTATTCAATAACCTTCATATGTTCAGGATTAATCTCAGGCACAACCATCGGTACATCCGGCGTCCAGCGGTGAGCGCTGTTATTGGATACTACGGGAGTTTCCGTCTTTGCATAAGCCTCCTCAATAGCCTTAATCTCATCCTTGCTCATATCTACTGCACTAAATACAAAATCAACGGTAGAAGCTACCTTTTCAACCTCATTGACATTGTGGACAATAATATTCTTAACTGCCTCCGGCATTGGAGTATCCATTTTCCAACGTCCTCCGACTGCCTCCTCATAGGTCTTTCCCGCGCTTCTTGGTGAAGCTGCAATGGTGACAGCTTCAAACCACGGATGGTTCTCCAGTAAAGAAATAAACCTTTGGCCTACCATACCGGTACCTCCGAGGATACCTACTTTTAATTTATCACTCATATTAATTCTCCTTATACTATTTAATGATACGTGCCTTTACTACACCATCGATTGCTTCTAATGCATTTTTGCTTTCTTCACCTGCATCACTTTCCACATCGAGAATCGTATAAGCAAAATCTCCCTTTGATTTACTTACCATGTTGGCAATGTTAATTCCCTCCTTGGAAAATACTCCGGTAAACTTTGTCAGCATATCCGGTATATTCTTGTGGCAAATGCACACTCTCGCCGCAGTTGCACAAACTCCCGCATCACACGCCGGATAATTGACAGAATTCTTAATATTACCATTTTCAAGGAAGTTGCGAATCTCTTTTACCGCCATAATTGCACAGTTATCCTCGGATTCCTCTGTAGAAGCTCCCAAATGAGGCAGGGTGATAACATTGTCAACTCCTGCAATAGCCGGATTAGGAAAATCGGTAACGTATTTTGCGACCTTGCCGCTTGCAAGCGCTTCCTTCATATCGTTATCATTCACTAAAATATCCCTTGCAAAGTTAAGAATCTTAACTCCATCCTTCATCATGGCAAATGCATCCTTGTTAAGCATACCCTTTGTACTATCCAATGCCGGAACATGAATTGTAATATAATCACACTCTCTATAAATATCCTCCACATTGGTTATATGCTTTATATGTCTGGACAATGACCACGCAGCATCGATTGACACATACGGATCATAACCATATACCTCCATACCTAAACGAAAAGCTATATTGGCAACCTTTGCTCCAATAGCGCCAAGACCGATTACACCGAGCTTCTTTCCTGAAATCTCATTGCCGGCATAATTCTTCTTTTGTTTCTCCACCAGCTTAGCAATATTTTCATCAGAGGCATTTTCCTTTACCCAGTTATATCCGCCCATTAAATCGCGAGAAGCTAACATAAGACCTGCAACAACCAGTTCTTTCACGCCGTTAGCGTTTGCTCCGGGAGTATTAAACACAACAATACCCTTCTTTGCGCACTCCTCTAACGGAATATTATTTACTCCGGCGCCCGCTCTCGCCACTGCCAGCAATTCTTCTCCTAATGTAAGCTCATGCATAGATGCGCTGCGAACAAGCACTGCCTCTGCCGCTTTAAAATCGTCAACCATCTCATATTGGTCACTGAATAAATCAGTACCACAAGCTGCAATTGGATTTAAACAATTTACTTTTATCATTTTTCGCTCTCCTATCCTATCTTACTTGCTTCCCTTATTATATTTATTATGCATTGTCCGCCTCAAATTTCTTCATAAACTCTACTAACTTTTCAACGCCCTCAATCGGCATTGCGTTATAAATGGAAGCGCGCATTCCACCAACGCTTCTATGACCTTTAAGATTTACAAAACCAGCCTCTGTCGCTTCTTTGACAAACTTAGCGTCAAGCTCATCGCTGCCTGTAACAAACGGTACATTCATAAGAGAACGGTCTTCCTTTACAACAGTACCCTTAAACAGCTTAGAGGAATCTAAGAAATCATATAAAATCTTAGCCTTCTTCTCATTTATCTCTTTCATCTTCTCAAGTCCGCCCAACTTCTTAAGATGCTTGAACACCTTACCGCAAATGTAGATTCCATAAGCATTTGGAGTATTATAAAGCGAAGCTGCATCCGCCTGAGTCTTATACTTTAACATTGTTGGAGTGCCTTCTAAAACATCATCAGTAATCAAATCCTCGCGTATAATTACAACAACCACGCCGGCAGGTCCTACATTCTTTTGTACGCCAAAATAAATCAAACCATAATCACTGACATTTACAGGCTGCGACAAAATATCTGACGACATATCAGCCACTAAAAGCTTACCCTTGGTATTAGGCAACTTCTTAAATGTAGTACCATAAATAGTATTGTTGTGGCAAATGTACACATAATCTGCATCATCTGAAATCGGCAAATCAGAGCAATCCGGAATATAGGAAAATGTCTTATCCTCTGATGAAGCAATCTTATTGCATTTACCATACTTACATGCTTCCTCATACGCCTTCTTCGCCCACTGTCCGGTCACAATATAATCCGCCACTCTATTCTTCATAAGATTCATCGGAATCGCAGCAAACTGTTGGGATGCTCCTCCCTGTACAAACAGTACCTTGTAGTTATCGGGAATATTCATTAAATCCCGAAGATCCTGTTCTGCGCTTTCGATAATTTCTGCAAATGCCTTTGAACGGTGGGACATCTCCATCACGCCCATTCCGGTACCATTGTAATCAAGCATTTCTTCTGCTGCTTCTTTCAGCACCTCTACCGGCAGCATTGATGGACCTGCAGAAAAGTTATAAACTCTTGCCATTTTATTATTCCTCCTTAAAACTATTGTAATGAATTGTTATATAAATATTATAAATCGTCGTCAGTAAATACATCCTCTAATGGAGCTCCTGCTGGAACCATAGGCCATACCTTTTCGTCCTTACCAATCTGAGCGTCTATCACCACAGGACCTTTTATTGTAAGAGCCTTCTTAAACGCCTCGGCAAACTCCTCCTTTGTGGTCACAGTAATTCCTACCGCTCCCATTCCTTCTGCAATCTTTGCAAAATCAGCCTCATCCTCCAATACGGTATTAGAGTATCTCTCGCCATAGAACAATGTCTGCCATTGACGAACCATACCAAGCACATGGTTATTAATTACCACTTCAATAACCGGAATCTTGTAGCGCGCCGCAGTCATAACCTCCTGCATATTCATGCGGAAACATCCGTCTCCGGCAATATTTACACATACCTTATCCGGCTTTCCATACTTAGCTCCGATACATGCGCCTAATCCAAAGCCCATTGTACCAAGCCCTCCGGAAGTAATAAGAGTTCTCGGCTTGCTGTACTTATAAAACTGCGCCGCCCACATCTGATGCTGTCCTACATCTGTAGTAATTATTGCATTTCCATCTGTCTGACGATAAATCTCCTCAACAATAGAAGGGCCGCACAGTCCCGTTTCCTTATAAGACAATGGGAATTTCTCTTTAAGCTCATCTATCCTTGCAATCCATTCTTTATGTTCATAATCCTTTGTAATCTTATGGTTAAGCATCTCAAGAACGCTTTTTACATCGCCGATAATACTTGCGTTTACTTTTACATTTTTATTAATCTCCGCTGCATCTACATCAATTTGTAAAATCTTAGCGTGTTTTGCAAACTTTGCTGTATTACCGGTTACGCGGTCGCTGAAACGGGCTCCCACAACTATTAACAAATCGCACTCGGTCACTCCCAAATCGGCTGCCTTTGTTCCATGCATACCTACCATACCGCAATATAAATCATCTGTTCCGTCAAATGCGCCTTTACCCATCAGAGTATCGCATACAGGAGCGTTAATCTTATCTACAAATTCTTTTAATTCCGCCTGTGCGCCGGAGATTACCGCGCCTCCGCCAACTAATATAAATGGCTTCTTCGCCTTGCCAATCATCTCAACCGCCTTGTCGATATCCTTACCGCGAATATTCTCAGACGAACGCTTCACAGGCTCCGGAGTGTGCGCCTCGTATCCGGTCTTATTGGCAGTCGCATCCTTAGTTATATCGACAAGCACAGGCCCCGGACGTCCGCTCTTTGCAATCCTAAACGCCTTGCGGATTGTCGGCGCCAAATCCTTTACATCTTTTACAATAAAGCTATGCTTTGTAATCGGCATTACTACTCCGGCAATATCCACCTCCTGAAAACTATCCTTTCCAAGCAGCGACACGCCTACATTGGCAGTAATTGCTACCAACGGTACAGAGTCCATATAGGCTGTGGCGATTCCCGTAACCAGATTAGTCGCTCCCGGTCCGGAGGTTGCCATACACACTCCCACTTTTCCGGTTGCTCTTGCATATCCGTCCGCCGCATGGGCGGCTCCCTGTTCATGTGAAGTCAGTACATGGTGAATCTCGTCCTGATGTCTGTATAATTCATCATAAATATTCAGGATGGCTCCTCCCGGATATCCAAATACTGTATCCACACCCTGTTCTTTTAAACATTCAATTACAATTTCAGAACCTGTTAATTGTTTCATGCTTTTTCTCCTTATTCTATATATTCTGATATCAAACTAAAAAATATTTAAAACATATATTCTATGCCTTTGGAAGCTCTAATATTGCGCCGCGATTACCTGATGTAACCATAGATGCATAGCGCGCCAGATATCCGGTAGTTACCTTAGGCTCCTTCGGCTTCCACTCTTTCCTGCGCTCAGCCATTTCCTCATCAGAAACCTTAAGCTCTAAACTTAAATTGTCAATATCAATAGAAATAATATCTCCCTCCTTGACGAGCGCAATCGGACCGCCGACTGCTGCCTCGGGAGACACATGACCAATTGACGCCCCGCGGCTTGCGCCTGAAAAACGTCCGTCGGTAATTAACGCCACTGATGAGCCAAGCCCCATACCTGCAATAGCTGAGGTAGGATTTAACATCTCTCTCATTCCCGGTCCTCCCTTAGGGCCTTCATAACGGATAACCACAACATCGCCGGCAACAATCTTGCCGCCCTTTATAGCCTCAATGGCATCCTCCTCACATTCAAATACCCTTGCCGGTCCCTCATGCTTTAGCATCTCAGGAACCACTGCCGAGCGTTTTACAACGCTTCCATCCGGCGCTAAGTTACCGCTTAATACTGCCAGTCCTCCGGTAGTAGAATATGGGTTATCAACAGGTCGAATAACGTCTTCATTTCTGTTGACCGCATTTTTAATGTTCTCACCTACAGTCTTACCTGTTACAGTCATACAGTCAAGGTTAAGCAGGTCGAGCTTTGTAAGCTCATTCATAACTGCATATACTCCGCCCGCTTCGTTCAAATCCTCCATATAAGTAGGGCCTGCCGGAGCTAAATGGCAAAGATTAGGCGTCTTAGCGCTTATTTCATTTGCAAAGGAAATATCAAAATCAAAACCAATCTCATGGGCAATTGCCGGCAAATGCAGCATACTGTTTGTTGAACATCCAAGCGCCATATCCACAGTTAAAGCGTTTAGCACTGCATCCTTAGTCATAATATCCCTTGGCCGGATATTCTTCCTGTAAAGCTCCATTACTGCCATTCCGGCATGTTTTGCAAGTTTTATTCTTTCTGAATATACTGCAGGAATGGTTCCATTTCCCCGAAGTCCCATACCTAAAACCTCTGTTAAGCAGTTCATACTGTTAGCTGTATACATACCTGAGCAGGAACCGCAGGTAGGACATACCTTGTTCTCAAACTCCTCCACATCCTCCTCTGTCATCTTTCCGGCTGCATGAGCGCCCACAGCCTCAAACATAGAAGAAAGGCTTCTCTTTTCACCGCGGACATGTCCCGCCAGCATTGGGCCGCCGCTTACAAATACTGTAGGCACATTTACTCTGGCTGCCGCCATCAAAAGTCCCGGCACATTCTTATCACAGTTCGGAATCATTACCAATGCGTCAAATTGGTGAGCCAGCGCCATCGCTTCTGTAGAATCAGCAATCAAATCTCTTGTTACAAGGGAATATTTCATTCCTATATGTCCCATGGCAATTCCGTCGCATACTGCAATAGCCGGAAATACTACCGGAGTTCCTCCTGCCATGGCAACTCCAAGCTTTACCGCCTCTGTAATCTTATCAAGGTTCATATGTCCCGGAACAATCTCATTATAGGAGGAAACGATACCAACTAACGGTCTCTCCATTTCTTCCTTAGTCATACCAAGCGCATTGAACAATGAACGATGAGGCGCCTGCTGCATACCCTTTTTTACATTATCACTTTTCATAGCTATACCACCTTTTCTATATGTTATATCCTTATATCTCGGCTTTAATCAAATCTCCCATCTTACTGCAGCCCACCTTTGTCATTCCTTCGGAATAAATATCCGCAGTGCGGTATCCCTTCTTAAGAACCTGCTTTACTGCCGCCTCTATATTATCAGCCTCCTTATCTAAATCAAAGGAAAACCTTAACATCATAGCTGCCGAAAGAATCGTAGCAATTGGGTTAGCCGCATCCTGACCTGCAATATCCGGAGCAGAGCCATGACTTGGTTCATACAAGCCAAACTTTGTTTCATTTAAGCTGGCTGAGGATAACATGCCAAGAGAACCTGTTATCATAGCCGCCTCGTCAGATAAAATATCTCCAAACATATTCTCAGTCAGAATCACATCAAACTGCTTAGGATTACGCACAAGCTGCATTGCACAATTATCAACCAGCATATGCTCAAGAGTAACCTCCTTATAATCCTTTGCAACCTCCTCAACTACTTTTCTCCAAAGCCTTGACGAGTCAAGAACATTAGCTTTATCAACGCTCGTAACCTTCTTATTACGCTTCATTGCAATGTCAAATCCGCGAATTGCAATACGACGAATCTCATTCTCCGTATATGTCAAATTATCATGAGCTGTCATAACGCCATTCTCAAGTCCGGTACTTCTCTCTCCAAAATAAAGTCCTCCGGTAAGCTCACGCATAATCATCATATTAAACCCATCGCCGATAATATCCTCCCGCAGAGGACAAGCTCCCTTGAGTTCTTCATAGAGATACGCAGGTCGCAAATTAGCAAATAAATTAAGCTCCTTGCGGATTTTTAAAAGCCCCGCTTCCGGTCTTTTTGAAGGCTCCAGCTTATACCATGGAGATGTTGTAGTATCGCCGCCGATAGAGCCCATTAAAACAGCGTCAGAGGCCTTTGCCTTTGCCACTGTTTCATCTGTAAGAGGTATTCCATGAACATCTATAGACGCCCCTCCCATTAAAAGCTGCTCATACTTAAATGTATGTCCATACTTATCCGCAATACAGTCAAGCACCTTAATTGCTTCATCTACAATCTCCGGTCCAATCCCATCCCCTTTGATTACACCAATATTAAACTCCATTTTCATTCATCCTTTCAATAGAAAACGAGGCTCATCAGCCCATTTAATCTATATAATATAACATTTTCAAACTATTTTCAATACAAAGTCTAAGACCTGACCTCATTTCCGGAAGAATTGCTTGCTCAAAAACCATATATTACTATTAAATACCGTACTGCGCTACTGATTTGCCGGAACGGTTTTTGTTATTGTTCTTGTCTCCTCCCAGTAATATTTGCCGCCGCTTGTGGAGGCGTTTAAGGCGCCCGATGTTCTTAAGTCCACTTTTTTCTTAACCTCCGAGCCTTTAAAGTTAAATGTTATCGTCTTTGTTCTCTTGCCTGACAAATTAAGTTTAATGCTTTTAACATATTTCTGTGCAATAGTCTTTTTCCCCGCCTTTATTGTAATCTTCATATTCTTAATGGACTTAATCTTCTTGTAAGTTCCATTCATAAAATGAGCCTTTACTTTATATCCTTTTGAGGTTTTTTCAATCTTAGAAAAACCAAGTGTTCCGCCGCTGTAATTATATGCATTGGTTGAATACTTATAAATCTGCGCTTCATTTTTTTTCACTGTTACCTTACAGGTGTATTTGGCGTTCATTACATTTGCGGTGATTGTCGTCTTGCCTTCCTTTTTGGCAGTAACCTTTCCCTTGGAATCCACCTTTGCTATCTTCTTGTTGCCGGAGGTCCAAGTCACCCCTGACGCGCCCTTTAGTGTGAGCTTAACAGAATATCCCTTAGTAACGGAGATAGATTTATAATTCAGTGAAAGCTTATTTACTGTAACTTCAATATCAAGAGCTTCACCGCTATTTGTCGCTGTGATAGTCGCCTTTCCTGCTTTACATCCTGTTATAACGCCATTTTCCACTGTCGCTATGCTTGTGTCTGACGAGGTCCATACCGTCTCACCGACGCCCTGATGAAGCTCTAAGGTAATTGTTGAGCCTACATTTACCGCCTGCTTTAAGGAATCCACATAAGGTCCCTCATAGCTTATGTTCTTTGTCAGAGAAGCTGCATACTTGTATGTTGTCGAAGACTGCCTGCACTTTAAAGCTGTAAGCTTGGTATCCTTAAACACTTTTTCACCATACTTGGTGCCGACAGCGTATGTAGAGAATGATATCTCCTTCATTGAGGCAAATGCCTGATTACCTATGCTGCTTACCGTTGCCGGCAGGGAAACTGTCTTAAGCGCGGTGCATCTGGAAAATGCTTTGCTGCCAATTGCTGTAAGCCCTCCGTCTGCAATAGTAACTTTGCTTAGCTTAACGCAGTATTCAAATGCAGAATTGCCAATTGAAGTAACAGTCGCCGGAATATTGACAGAAGTAATATCTATACCATAAAAAGTGCGTTCCCCAATAATAGTTACCTTTTTATTGTCTAAGGTTTCCGGAATAACCACGTCCATGACCGCTCCGTTGTAGCCGGTTACGGAAACAGTTCCGTCAGCATTATCAGTATACGTAAAATCCGACGCTGCATTTGCCTTGATTGCTGTAATGCCGCACAGCATAAAAAGCAGCGCCATAGTAATCTTTATAATTCCTTTACATCTGCAATATCTCATCTTAAGTCCTCCCTTAATCATATTTGACTAAATCTCCTAATATATGATTATACTGATAATCAGCGCACTTATCAACTATACTTTTCACGAAATTTAAGTGGTAATTTGTGTATTGTTATAAAATATTTATAAAATAAAGCGCTTAATTGCATTTCAGGCTATTTTACGTTAGAATGGAAATATATAGTATATCGAAGGGATGAAATAATATGAAGTCAAATTTGATTACCGGACACACAAGATTGACAGGTCTGCTTGGAAGTCCTGTGGCGCACAGCATTTCCCCCATGATGCACAATATGGCGTTTAAACTGCTTAATTTAGACTATGTATATATGTGCTTTGATGTGGATACCACCCACTTAAAAGAAGTCACTGATGCATTCCGCATTATGAATGTCAGAGGCTTTAATCTAACCATGCCGGATAAAACCAAAATGTTTGAATTGGCTGACGAAGTATCTAAGGCGGCAAGCCTCATCGGCGCTGTAAACACAGTTATTCAGGAAAATGGCCGCCTGATTGCCTATAACACTGATGGCACAGGCTATATTAAGGCGGCGGCGGACGCGGGTTATCCAATAGATGGCAAACGCATAGCGTTGTTAGGCGGCGGCGGCGCAGCCACTGCAATAGCAGTTCAGTCCGCCCTTGATAAAGCCGCTGCCATAACGCTTATAAACCGCAGCGGTAAATCATTTGACCGAGCAGAGCTGCTTAGCGAGCAGCTTAATAAAGAGACGACTTGCCATGTTGATTTATGCGACATTAATGATGAAGTCGCTCTTAAGCAATGCATTGAAGCCAGCGATATTTTAATAAATGCAACTCCGCTTGGAATGTCTCCTAACGAAGACAGTTGCCCTATTCCTAACGCAAGCTTTCTACATCCCGACTTGGTGGTTTCTGATATTATCTACAACCCCAAAACCACTAAGCTTATGAAAATGGCAAAAGAAGCGGGCTGCCCAACCTTTAACGGACTTTATATGCTGTTATATCAAGGGGCTGAGGCTTTCCGCCTCTTTACGGGACATGATATGCCGATAGCTCCCATCAAAGAAGCTTGGTTTAAGTCATAAAGATAATTGTTAAAAATCCAATCCATGCGGATAACAGCATATTGGGGGCAAGCTGACCAAATTGCGCTGCTGTGAGCAAACCCCCTGCTATCAAGATTATTCCCGCCAATTGCAGTATTCTTGACAACAAAAAAATTTTTCTGTATTTCCCCTCTCCTCCTATCTGTTTCAACCTTCCCATAAAAAATATTCCCTCAAGCATCAAGAAAATTATTATACCTAAAACAACTTGTAAACTTGATGAAATGTTAAACAAATACATTTTATCCGGAAGCTTGCGAAACGGTAAACATGCCGACAATACTAAAAGCGCAATATATATCATATGCTTAATATGCCATCTGTCTATGGCTGCCTCGTCGTTCTTTTGCCTGACAGCTTTACACTTTGAAGCTTCTATTCTTTTTTCCGTCTGTCTTTCCTCTTTTACTACGTTAAAAAATATACGAGCAGCAAAAAACAACTGCATAAACGACACTATCGAGAAAAAATACAAAAAAATATTATTATAAAGAAATGCGGAAAATAAAAAGAACATGCCGCATATTCCCACTGCCAGCACCATGTCGCTGCTTTGCTTTTCATCCATCATACGCCTTCCGTAAACCCGAACGCACATCCTTTTTTTAATACCTATATCGTCGCTAATTCTCATGACGCCCTCCTAAATAAAAATAAAGCATGTCTAAGACATGCTTTATTTTTATTATATGCATCTAATATACAATTATTCCCATTTAATCTTCCATATTCTTTATTACATTTTTTACTTTATGAAGTTTTTCTTTGTAGAGAGCGCTGTCAGCAGCCGCCAATACCTCCTGTATACTACACTTATCGCTACAGGTAAATTGTGCGACTCCCATACACATACTGACGTTATATGGCTTGTCTGAATTGTGGTTCAGCTCATCTAACATCTGGTCGGCCCTGTTTTTGTAGTAATTCCAATCTCGTTTTCCATCTAATACAACAACAGCCACAAACTCGTCTCCGCCAAAGCGTCCTACAACTCCGTCATGGGTAAATAACCTGCTTAACACCTGAGCCATAGAGCGGATTGCAAAATCACCTTCATCATGGCCAAACCGGTCGTTTATAAGTTTAAGCAAATCCAAATCTGCATAAACTGCAATTGCTTCCCTGCCACTATAATCCTTTTGGCTTATTATATGCTCAGCCTCCTTAAGGAATCCCCTGCGGTTATATATTC
>CANQSN010000028.1 GCA_947626505.1 uncultured Lachnospiraceae bacterium | reverse complement strand
CTAAACTGTGGTGCACGACGTGCCTTCTTCAAACCGTACTTCTTACGTTCCTTCATACGAGAGTCACGAGTTAAATAACCTGCACTTTTAAGAACCGGACGATAATCTGCATCTACCTCCAGCAACGCTCTTGCAATACCATGTCTGATAGCGCCTGCCTGACCGGTAAATCCACCACCCTTAACATTAACAAGAACATCATACTTACCTATAGTCTTAGTTGCCTCCAATGGTTGACGAACGATAATCTTTAAGGTCTCAAGGCCTAAATAATCATCAATATCTCTTTTATTAATTGTGATTTTACCTGTACCCGGTACTAAATAAACACGAGCTACACTACTTTTTCTTCTACCTGTTCCGTAATATTTTTCAGTTGCCACGATTTCGTTCCTCCTTACTAGTATTTAATCTCTAATTCTTTTGGCTGCTGCGCCTGATGCTGATGCTCAGGTCCGGCATATACATGAAGTTTCTTAATCATCTGGCGTCCCAAAGGTCCCTTTGGAAGCATTCCCTTGATTGCAAGATATAAAACCTCCTCCGGCTTCTTAGCCATCTTCTCCTTTAAAGTAGTTTCCTTCATACCTCCTACATAACCGGAATATCTGTAGTAAATCTTCTGTTCCATTTTCTTACCTGTAACTTTAATCTTATCAGCATTTACAATAATCACATAATCACCTGTATCCATATGTGGAGTAAATGTTGGCTTGTTCTTACCTCTTAAGATTGCAGCAACCTCAGATGCTAAACGTCCTAATGTATGTCCTGTAGCGTCAACTACATACCACTGTCTCTCAATTGTTGATGGGCTAGCCATATAACTCTTCATGAGTGTTCCTCCTTAATCTAAATAACTTTATCTGCCTGTAACCATACAGGCATACTACTTATTGTTTCCTATCCGAAATGTCCGAAACGGATTAGGGAAATTATCTATTGAAAACTCCTGCCGGGGCTGTGGCATGAGCATTCATACACTGTCACAGTTAAATATTATATTACACGCATCCGGCTGTGTCAAGTATTTTTTTACAACTTAACTTACAGAATCCAGACATTCAGTCTTGCCAATGATCGTGATATTTTCTGTCTCCCTATATCCATTCCCATAAGAGCATATTGTTTTCAAATCGTATGTTCAACGCTCTCCCTGAAAAGTCCAAGCAAATATCTGTACCCACGCTGCTTGTTCTGGCATTTCACAAGGTTATATATTTTTCGCTGTTTAGAAAATCTCTAAGTTCCGTGTTATCCAATGAAAACAATATATCCTGATGTTTATCCAAAAGGCCTCTGCCCACATAATCAATCTCAAGAAACATATCCGCAATATTATTCCAACCCCTTAATGAAAGCCTGTTTACCATTTCCCTAATCCAGTCTTTCATCTGCTGTTTATGGCTGTCCGGCACACTCGCTGCGTTATCTATCGCACTGTCCACAATATCGCAGACATTCTGCCCGTCCTCCGTATAATAGCTTCCGTCCCTTTCTTCCAGTTCATTCAGTTTCAGCCCTGTAAAATTATAAACCTGCTGATATGCCTGATATTTCAAAGTCCCATCCTCTGTAATCTGGCTGCTGTTCGCTCCATCAAGCGTTGCACAATTTTTAATGTGGCGATACAGATTTTTCCCGTTTTCTCCTACATTTAATGCCGCTTCCATCCTCTGTTTTTTATCACCGTCAACACCCTCAACGGATATGTAATAAGAATATGGATCAACAGAAAATGTACATCGGCTGTCCCCGTTCCACTCAATATTGCTGTCTTTTAAAATATTTCCAATCTGAGCGTTTACCATTTGTCTGTTAAAGGCTGTTCTGGCTGCATCAACTGCGCCTCCGTTCACTTCAATCCCCCTGAAAAGGGAGTCTTTATATTTTACGCCTTTTATGGAGCCTGTGTTTAACATCTGTTTTTCATAATTAAACGCAATCTGTCGTTCTTCATCTGTCAGATTACCTTCATACCACGAACAGGTTTTATCAAAATATTTCTGCTCAATATAACTGTCCGGATCAGCGTGTGATTTTGCTATATCTGCAAGCTTTGCATATTTTTCTGTAAGAGCCGCCTTAAAAGCGTGGTAATTATCCTGATACACATCTGTATTGTTGGCTTTGATCTCATTTCCTGCATTTTCGACTGCGCTCTGATTTGCGTGTTTTGCTTTTTCTATGTATGACTGCAAATCTATAGACTTGTCAATGCTTCGATTCTTTGAACTTCTCTGCGCCTTGTTTGCCGCAAGCATATTTTTCGCAGCGCTGCTGATTTCGAGAATATCCCTACTCCCCACTGTATAAGATTTTGTCTGTATACTCTTTTTCACAGTTCTTTTTCCGAGCAGCAAATCAATGAGTGAAATGTTATTGACGTGATTTATTTGCATAATAAACCTCCAAGTTTATTTTTTATAGAAATGAACTTTCATATTTTTCTATCTCTTCATCATTTCTATATAAATTTATCGTCCGTCTTTTCTAAAAAATATATTCCCCCTGCACCAGATTTCCATTTTTGTCACCAAATGACTATAGCATAATTGCCACCCGAAGTTCCCTGTCGTCACAGTCAATCGCCATTAGAATATTATTGCAATTTTAATTTCTTCCATAATTACACCTTCCCATTATCCAATATATAACACATTATTATACCGGACATAGCACTATCCGCATCTTCTCTGATATATTCATACACACATTTACCCTTCAAAGAGTTTAACTATGTTCCTCAAAAATTTTCAATCTCCTTATAATCTCTTCAGGCTCTGGTAGCATATCTCTCATATCTTCAGGCAATGACTTCCTCAACTGGTATGTAGCCACTCCAATCGGTACATTGGATTGTTTTAACGCATATTCCACAAAAGTTTTATCCTTACTCTTGCAAATAATGATACCAATCGAAGGATTCTCCTCTGGTAATTTTACCTGCTCGTCCAATGCAGTCAGATACAGTTGCATTTTGCCTGCATACTCAGCCTCAAACTCCCCTATCTTTAATTCTATTGCCACTAAGCATCGCAATCTCCTATGAAACAGCAACATGTCTATATAGATATCCCTGTTTCCAACCATTAAATGATACTGATTGCCAATGAATGTAAAATCCCCACCCATTTCGATTAGAAATGCTCTTATATTATTCACTAACTGCATTTCCAACTCATGTTCAGAATATTCCGGAGAAAGTTCTGCAAAATCAAATGTGTATTCATCTTTGACTGCTAATTTCGCTTGAATCCTACGTTCTTCAGGCAACGTCATATCAAAATTTGTCTGATTGGACAGATATTTTTCATAAGTCTGTGCCTCAATGAAATTCGTCAAAATACGTTTTGTCCAACCATAACGTTTTGTCATCTGAATATAAAATTCTCTCTGCAAATCATTTTTACATTTTTCCATAATGATAACATTATTACTCCAACTAATTTCTCGCACCAATGGTGCGAGTTTCTCAGAATTGCAGTAGTTCAAGTAAAAATTCCGCATTCTCCAAAGATTTGCTGCAGAATACCCTTTTGCCCCAGGAAATTCCTTTTGTAATTCATTTGATAATAATTGGACAATGGACTTTCCCCATCCTTTTTCTTTTTGTTGCCGATAGATTTCTTCTCCTATTTCCCAATATAAATTAATAGTTTCTGCATTTATAAGTTTCAAAACCTGATACTGCTTTTTATGTATTAAACCTTTAATTTCTTCCACAAATGGTTCATAATCTGAAATTTGTATTTTGTTCAAATCAATTCCTCCAAATCTCGCACCAATGGTGCGAAAAATTATTATATTTTATTGTTTTGCAAAGCTTTCGTAAACTAAATACTGCCCTTTAATATACAATTTGATATGACACCAGTCCCTATAAATAATTAAAATAACTATTATCCTTATTTCTCATCGTCAAATATTTCTGATAACTGTATCTCCATCTGACTTATCAAATTTACCACTAAGGCATTTCCCATCATAAACCGACGCTTATGAATTGGCATTTCTACTACTTCTCCATTCACAAGACAATCCTTTGTCCAGTTATCTGGAAATCCCTGTATCCGTTCCACTTCTATCGGTGTGAGCAGTCTAATATTACCCGTTTTTTTATCCCTCACAATATGCGTGGTTCTATTAAATGTCCCCTCACTTGTAAGCATTGTTCTTGCTGGCTTATCATATTCATCAATCATTGGCACCGGCCCTTCCGAGAAAATATACTCATGTCCATTCTTTGCTTTTCTAGGTAACTTTTTCGCACCTTTTACATATTGCCATGTTTTATGTGCTGTATCAGAAAGCCTCTCAAGTGTTTCATCACTATGATTAATCTCTGAAAACGTATAATACAAACGTTCCTTAGGTATAAATTTATCTTCCCGCCAACAAAATCAGTATACCACACTACACCTTGCGCTACCACATATTTTTGCGCAATTAGGGACAGACCAATCGCTGTCCCCACCTATCTTTCCCAATCCTTCTCCCATATTTCTACCCTATAAACAGAATCATCATACTTTGACATAAATTCATCCTGGTGCTCTACTCTCTGTCTCATATCCTCCATAAAATTCTCCACCGATTTGACATAAACCATCGCATGTTTCAGTGTAAAGATGCGGTTCTCTGTCGTTATTTCATTATGGATTCCAGAAATCCATATGGTAAATTTTGTCCGTAAGTTCCAAAATCCAACCAATGTATACGATACCCCTCGCCTATTAAAACTCTCATATATCGAGATTGCTTTTTTCCCCTTGCAACGTCTACCAAAGTTATTTTCGGGGGGGGTGAATGACAAATCTTTCCTGCAGCGAAGTACAGTACTCTTTTAACATCCTTTTATCCGCCCCAGTCTCGTACAGCATACGGATATATTCCTGCATTTCTTCACAGAAAAATTGAGGTTGCTTAATTGTCCTATTACTCTTTTTCCAGAACAATATCTTCCTATATTCCTCGCTCCCTACTGTCCCCTTTATAGGCAAGCAGTTCATCCTGCCATACGATTACATTCTTTGGTTAGATTTCTGCAATCTTCTTTTCTCCGAAACATGTCAGTATATTGGTACAAATCACATGGATTTTGAATTTTAATATGCTTTCTCTTACTCGTTTTCTTTTATCCGCCTCATAAATTTCAAACAGACTGGCAAAAACCATGTCCAACCTGCTCTCGCTTTTTAACATTATATCTCATTCCCATGTCTGCTAATTCAGTGCCAGAAAATCGCAAAAAACCTTACCGATATTCAGTTTTCAATCCTTAAAATCAGTAAGGTTTTATTATGTTATAAAAGAAAATTTATTATTTGAATGATAAAAATGTTGTCAATGCCTAAACAAATTTGCTTATAATTTGTATAAATACTGGATTTTTAAATCTTATCTATCATACAGACTCTATTTTATTACCTTTTAAGTTTCCTTGTGGATATTCAATATTCACCAAAGTCAAGCCCTCTGGAGGCGCCTTAGGCCCAGCAGCCTGCCTATTTTTAGCCTCTAATGCTGACTTCACCCTCTCCGGCTCCCAAAGTCCGGTTCCCACTCTAGCCAGTGTACCTGCAATAATCCTTACCATATTATATAGGAACCCATTCCCCTTAATACGCATCCGTACTATATCTTGCTCTCTTGTAACAGACAATTCATAAATCCTTCTTACCGTTGTAAACGCCTGCGTCCTTACTGTACAAAAACTCTTAAAATCATGTTCTCCAACCAAATAATCTGCTGCCATCTGCATCCTGTCCACATCCATCGGATAGTACACAAAATAAGTATACAGCCTCCTTGTAGGATCAGGAAACCTCCTATTTAAAAAGCAATACTCATAGGTTTTTACCGTATCCTGATATCTTGGATGCCAGTCTAACGGTACCTCATCCGACTTCTGAATACAAATATCATCAGGCAGTCTCTGATTTAACGCAAATGAAAACTTTTCTGCCGGAATCCGACAATTCGTGTCAAATACTGCCACATTTCCCAAAGCATGTACCCCCGAATCTGTGCGGCTTGCCCCAATTACAACAATTTTCTCCCCGCATAGCTCAGTTAATTTTTCATTTATAATCTGCTCAATCGTAATACCATTACTTTGAATCTGCCAACCACAGTAATTTGTACCATCATAAGCAACTACCATACGAACACGCTTCATATCCTACTCCTAATTCTCGTGTTAAAATTCTACATATTACATAATCAGCTTCTTATTAGAATCTTTATTCCAACCATAACAAGAAAATATAATAAAATAAATGCATATGCCCACCAATCCCTGCTTTTATACACAAGAGGATACATCTTTGTCCTTCCCTCGCCTCCTTGATAACATCTCGACTCCATTGCAAGCGCTAAATCATTTGCACGCTGAATCGCAGATACAAAAAGCGGAATCATAATAGGAATCATATTTTTTGCCCTCTCCATTATATTACCTTCCTCAAAATTGGCACACCTTGCAGATTGTGCCTTCATAATCTTATCAAGCTCCTCCATAAGAATAGGAATAAACCTAAGCGCAATAGACATCATCATTGCAAATTCATGCACCGGCACCCTTATTTTATTCAATGGACGAAACGCCTTCTCAATTCCATCTGTCAATTCATTCGGTGTTGTTGTGAATGTCATAAGCGAAGAACCAATTATCAAATAAACCAGCCTTACTCCCGTATATGCTGCATTTATCATTCCTTCCCTTGATAAAACCAGTACTCCCCACTGCCACAATATTGTTTCACCTCTTGTAAAAAACATATTCATAACGCATGAAAACAGAAGCAGAAAAAAAACAGCTTTAAGTCCCCTTAATATATATCTTACGGGAACCTTAGATACCTTTATCATTCCAAATAAAAACAATGTTGCCAACAAATAATTAATTACGCTCTTTTCAATAAAAAGGCTAATTATAAAAATCATAGTGGCAAACAGCTTAACTCTGGCGTCCAAAAGGTGAATCACAGAGCCCGAAGGATAATATTGCCCAATTGTAATATCTCTAATCATAGTTACCCTCACATTCTTCAAATGTCTGAAAATCACTTCAAGACTCTCTTGCAAGTCTTGGCGCAAGCTTTAGTTCTGCTTTAGCAGACACTTTCATATCAACATGCGCTATTACCCGGCAAACCAGCCTTTTATGATAGAAACTGCTTCCTCCTCCTTAATGATATAAGGATACTCCGGAAAACCATATTCACTGAGCGACCGCATCATATAAGTTACCTTAGGTGCAGAAAGCCCCATTTTCTCCAACGCATCTGCATTAACAAACACCCTTGCTGCAGTATCATTATAAACAATTTCTCCATCGTCAATTACAATTATCCTATCTGCATATCTAGCAACATCTTCCATGCTATGAGATACCAATATAACCGCTATTCCCTTCTCCTTGCAAATGCTGTAAATCCGATTTAATATCTCATCACGTCCTCTTGGATCTAATCCTGCGGCAGGCTCATCCAACACAAGGTAATCAGGCTCCATTGCCAGTACGCCAGCCAGCGCCACTCTGCGTTTTTGTCCCCCCGACAACTGAAAAGGCGATAAATCATAACAATTATCCTGAAGCCCTACCAATCGTATTGCCTCAAAAGTATTTTTCTCGATTTTAAGCTCATCCCATCCAAGCTGCCTTGGCCCAAATGCCACATCATCATATATCGTATTTTCAAACAACTGATGCTCCGGGTATTGAAAGCTCATTCCTACCTTACTTCTCAAAGTTCTTAAAGAAAACTCCTTTGAAGCAATATCCTCTCCGCAGTAATATACTGTCCCCTCTGTTGGCTTTAAAAGTCCGTTCAAATGCTGAATCAGTGTTGATTTTCCCGAACCCGTATGTCCTACAACTCCCACAAATTCTCCCTTTGTAAAGGTAAGATTCACATCCTTTAATGCTGTCTTTTCATATACATTCCCTGAATTATATATATAGCTTACATGGTCAAGAATCAGTGAAGATTTCCCTACCAATTCCTTGGGCGCAGGAGGTTTATAAGCCTTTGGTTCTGCCATATATTCTATATCATTTTCCTTTCTTCTAAGCGCCCTCTTATCAACTCTCATTTCATCTGCCATATCGCAAATACTGTAAATTAACTCGTTTTCCTTTATAATCCCAAGCGGCAGTGGCAATCCCGCCTTCCTTAAACTATATCCAATTCTTGTGGCAAATGGTACCTCAAGCCCATATTCTTTAAGCTCATCCACATGACAAAATACCTCCTTGGGATTACCGCATAGCTTTACCTGTCCGTGATCCATCACAACAATACGGTCTGCATCCACTGCTTCGTCCATATTATGGGTAATAAGTAATATTGTAATATTCTTTTCTCTATTAAGCCTTTTAACAGTATCCATAACTTCCTTGCGTCCCTTAGGATCCAGCATGGCAGTCGGTTCATCCAGTACAATACAGTCCGGCTCCATTGCCATAATACCGGCAATTGCCACCCGCTGTTTTTGTCCGCCAGACAGCTTATTTGGAGAAGACTTTCTATGCTTCCACATACTTACAGACTTAAGAGCCGACTCTACCCGCTGCCTTATGCTTTTTGTCGGCACACCAATATTTTCCAAGCCAAATGCTACATCCTCCTCCACAACCGTAGCAATAATCTGATTGTCGGGATTCTGGAATACCATGCCTGCCTTTTGACGAATATCATATAATTTAGACAAATCACTAGTATCCATTCCATCTACATACATGCTCCCCTCCTCCGGAGAAAAAATTGCATTTACATGCTTTGCAAAAGTAGATTTACCTGAACCGTTATGCCCCAAAATGGCTACAAACTCACCTTTTTTAATATGAATATTCACCTTATCCAGAGCAAGCTTAATCTCCACCACATTTTGCTCTGTATCGCGCCTGATATAATTAAATGTAATATCCTCCGCCTTAATCATGATGCCACCATCTTTCCAGAAAAAGAAAAGGACTGTGCATATCACACAGCCCTCATAAGTCTTTAAACAAATTCGATAATAACTTTCATTGCAGCATCGCCCTTGCGCTGCCCAATCTTTACGATACGAGTGTATCCACCCTTACGGTCAGCATACTTTGGACCATACTCGTTAAATAACTTTTCTGTTAAATCGACCTTCTTGGTACCAGCCTTACGACCGGCTGCCTCCTCAGGAACTTCAGTTACAGGATAAAGAACCTTAAGCATCTGCCTTCTCGCATGAAGTCTTGAAGGATGATCCTTCTTAACTTCCTTCTTTACGGTATCATAGACAGTAACCCTCTTACCGTCCACAACCTCTTTAATGCGCTTACCATCCTTATCCTTACGAGCTACCTTAGCATCTACAGTAACCGTATCAAAATTATCTTTTTCCTTGATTGCCAAAGTTACTAAATGCTCTGCAATCTTACGAATCTCCTTTGCTTTCGCCTCAGTTGTCTTAATCTTGCCCTTATAAATTAACTGTGTCACCTGATTACGAAGCAACGCTTTTCTCTGGGAAGATGTTCTTCCTAATTTTCTATACATTGCCATGGAAATGTTCCTCCTTAACTCTATGCACATACGTGCATCTTCACTTTGCTTACTGAACCTTCGGCTTAAGTGGTAAAAGATAGCGATTAATCGTTATCTGTCTTAAAAGATAAGCCTAATTCTTTTAATTTTTCAACTACTTCCTCCAATGACTTACGTCCCAAATTACGGACTTTCATCATATCCTCAGAAGTCTTATTAGTCAACTCTTCAACTGTATTAATTCCCGCTCTCTTAAGGCAATTATAAGAACGAACAGAAAGCTCCAAATCATCAATACTTAACTGAAGATTTTTCTCCATTCCGTCTTCTTTCTGCTCTGCCATAATCTCGGCTGTCTTTGCATTCTCAGACAAATCAATGAATAAATTTAAATGCTCAGATAACACCTTAGCTGCCAAGCTTACAGCCTCGTCCGGCGCTAAGGTTCCATTGGTAAATACATCCAATGTCAGCTTATCGTAGTCAGTTACCTGACCAACACGAGTATTTTCAACAGTCAAATCCACTCTCTCAATCGGAGTATAGATAGAATCCACTGCAATAGCATCTACTGAAAGATCGTTGCTCTTATTCTTATCTGCTCCAACATAACCTCTTCCTTTAGTAATTGTAAGCTCCATATCAAGCTTACAATCCGGACCGCTTAAGTTAGCAATTACTAAATCCGGATTAAGAATCTCAATATCACTGTCAACACTGATATCACCGGCAGTTACAACACCTTCGCCCTCCTTCTCTATATATGCAATCTTAGGCTCAAATGATGAACTATTATTCTTAATCTCCAATGACTTAATATTCATTATAATCTCGGTAACATCCTCTTTTACACCAGGAATGGATGAAAATTCATGTAACACGCCCTTTATTTTAACAGAGCTGACTGCTGCTCCCGGTAAAGAAGAAAGCATAATCCTTCTAAGAGAATTACCAAGTGTAGTACCAAAACCTCTCTCTAATGGTTCAACTACAAAACAACCATATCTTTCATCATCAGAAATCTCAGCTACTTTAATCTGCGGTGATCTAAATTCAAACTTCTCAGTTCTTCCATTTCCCATCTCGTTACTACTCATGTAAAACCTCCTTTTTGGTTACCATGAAACATCAAGGTTTATATTACTTAGAATATAACTCGACGATCAGAGTTTCATTTACCGGGACGTCAATCTGCTCTCTTGATGGAAGCTCCTTCACTGTTCCCTTTAAACTCTCCTTATCACAATCCAGCCAGTCCACAACTAATCTTCCATTAGTTACCTCTAAAATATCCTTATATCTCTGGCATCCTTTGTGCTTTTCCTTAATCTCGATAACATCGCCTGCCTTAACAAGATAGGATGGAATATTAACCTGCTTACCATTAACCAATACATGTTTATGGTCTACAATCTGTCTAGCCTCTTTGCGAGTTCTGGCAAATCCTAAACGAAATACCACATTATCAAGTCTTGACTCTAACAAAATCATCAGGTTAGGACCTGTAAGACCTCTCTGACGTTCTGCTTTGGCATAATAATTACGAAATGGTTTCTCTAATACACCATAGATAAATTTTGCTTTCTGCTTCTCGCGTAACTGAAGCCCATACTCACTTACCTTTTTATTTGCTCTAGATGACTTTCTTCTGGACTTCTTATCAATTCCTAAATAAACCGGATCCATCTGTAAGGACCGACATCTCTTTAATACTGGAGTTCTATCTACTGCCATTGATCTCTTACCTCCTAATTAAACTCTTCTGCGTTTTGGTGGACGACATCCATTATGAGGTACTGGAGTTACATCCTGAATACTGAGTACATCAATACCACATGTAGAAAGTGCGCGAATTGCTGCCTCTCTGCCTGAACCCGGTCCCTTTACAAATACGTCAACTGTCTTCAAACCATATACTAACGCTGCCTTTGCTGCGGTCTCTGCTGCCATCTGTGCAGCATAAGGAGTAGATTTCTTAGAACCCTTGAAACCTAAACCACCGGCACTTGCCCAAGAAAGGGCGTTTCCTTCTGCATCCGTTAATGTAACAATTGTATTGTTAAAAGATGACTGAATATGTGCCTGTCCGCGGTCCACGTTTTTGCGAACACGTTTCTTTGTCACTTTTTTAGTAACTTTCTTTGCCATTAACAAAACCTCCCTTAGGTTATCTATTATTTCTTCTTACCTGCTACTGTTCTCTTAGGACCTTTACGTGTACGGGCATTGGTCTTAGTCTTCTGCCCGCGAACAGGAAGTCCCTTTCTATGACGGATTCCTCTGTAACATCCAATCTCCTGAAGTCTCTTGATATTAAGAGCAATCTCACGACGTAAATCACCCTCTACCACCTGAGTTTCATTAATAATCTCTGCAAGTCTTTTTACCTCGTCGTCCGTTAAATCGCGGACACGAGTGTCAGGATTTACATTTGCTTCTTTTAATATACGAATAGAGCTTGACCTTCCAATTCCATAAATATAGGTAAGGCCGATTTCAATACGCTTTTCTCTTGGTAAATCTACACCTGCAATTCGTGCCATGCGTCTTGCACCTCCATAATAAATTCTTTGCTTTGTAAACAAAATCCATCGTATCCGCAGTACGGTGAAATGATATACGTGTCTTACTGTTTACATGTGTTAGTCATTGTATCTTTATAAAAATTAGTGGCAACTACAACTCACCCTGGCGTTGCTCACTACAGCCGCTTACAAAATAATAAAAGATGGTACCTATTCGGTAATTCAGTACCGCCTTTTTTGACATACAAAAGCAAGGCTAATTATACTATAATAAATTAACCCTGTCTCTGTTTGTGCTTAGGATTCTCGCAAATAATGCGAATACTGCCTTTTCTTCTGATAACTTTACATTTCTCACAGATAGGCTTTACTGATGCTCTAACCTTCACAGTTATCTCTCCTTTCAAAAAAGTTCGGATTACATTATATCACTCTGTTCCATAAATTACAAGTAAAAAGTTCATAAAACATCTACTATTTTGCCCGCCATGTAATACGACCTTTTGTCAAATCATACGGAGACATCTCCAGTGTTACCATATCGCCCGGTAAAATCTTAATATAATTCATTCTGAGTTTACCGCTGATAATCCCAAGAACTACATGCCCATTTTCCAATTCTACCTTAAACATCGCATTGGGCAGTTTCTCGATTACTTTACCTTCTACTTCAATCACATCTGCTTTTGACATATTTAATACCTCCAATATCTTGGTTCATATATGGTTTACACCTTTCACTATTCAAGACTCGCTTGCAAGTCTTGGCGCGGGATTCAGGTCTGCTTTATCAGACACCTTCCTATCCAAAGCTTTAGCTCATCCTTGCGAAGCGTATATCATATGGGGATTAAATCCCGCCACTGATACAAATTTGTTACTCACCGCCCATAAGAGCGAGAGTTATCTCCCATCTAGTATATAGTCCTGTTAATTACAGGACTATATGTTAAGGTCTTAAATCTTCCGGATAAGAAAGCAACTCCGGTTCCTCCTCTGTAATCAAAATGGTATTCTCATAATGAGCTGACAACAGTCCGTCTGCAGTTACAACTGTCCAATCATCATCGAGCCACCATACATCAGATGTTCCTTCATTTACCATCGGTTCGACTGCAATCGTCATACCCGCCTTTAATTTAACTCCTCTTCTAAAAGTAGAGAAGTTTGGCACCTCCGGCTCCTCATGCAAATGGCTGCCAATTCCATGTCCCGCCAAATCCCGAACAACTGAAAATCCATTGCTCTTCACATACTTTTGTATCGCTTTTCCTATATCGCCGATACGGTACCCCTCTTTTGCATACTTAATTCCCTCATAAAAGCTATCTCTTGTAACTGCAATCAACTTTCTTGCAGTTTCGCTAACCTCTCCAACCGCCACTGTTCTGGCAGCGTCAGAGTGGTATCCTTTATAGATAACGCCGGCGTCCAGACTTACAATATCTCCATCTCTTAAAATATGTTTAGAATTTGGAATACCATGCACTACCTCATCATTTATTGATACACATATAGAAGCCGGATAACCCTCATAATTCTTAAACGAGGGAATACAATCATAGCTTCTTATAATCTCCTCGCCAATTTTATCCACCTGAAGAGTAGACATACCCGGCTTAATTGATTTTTCCAATTCCTGAAGGGTAATGCATAAAATTCTGCCCGCCTTACGCATAAGCTCAATTTCCTTTGGAGATTTTATGCTTACTGACATTACTATTCACCTAATATCTTACAGATTGCAGCAAATACATCCTGCATATCTACGGTACCATCAACCTCCGCAATTACACCCTTCTTTGTATAATAGTCAATCAATGGCTGAGTCTGCTCATGGTACACTGTTAAACGTTTCTGGACTGTTTCCGGTTTATCATCATCACGAAGAACCAGCTCTGCGCCGCAGGTATCACAAACATTTTCCTTAGCCGGAGCATTGTACTTAATATGATAGGTTGCACCGCAGCCTACGCAAGCGCGTCTCCCGCTCATCCTGTTTACAATATTCTCATCTGGAACCTCGACGTTAATCGCATAATCAATACTTTCATTAAGCTTTGTCAATGCATTATCAAGCGCCTCAGCCTGAGGAATAGTTCTTGGGAAACCATCTAAAATATAACCATTCTTACAATCCTCCTGCTGGATACGATCCACCACCAAATCACAGGTCAGCTCATCAGGAACCAAAAGCCCCTTATCCATATATTCCTTTGCCTTAGCGCCAAGCTCAGTTCCATTTTTAATATTTGCCCTGAAAATATCACCTGTTGAAATATGGGGAACAGAATATTTCTCAGCAATCATCTTTGCCTGAGTACCTTTACCGGCACCCGGAGCTCCTAACATAATTATTTTCATAGGGGTATCCTCCTCTTTTTAATATGTAGCTAAATTTAAATATAAAAGGTAAGCTACAGCGCTAACGCCATAGCTTACCGTAATCATTAATCATTTAAAAAACCTTTATAGTGACGTACTAACATCTGGGATTCTATATTCTTAATTGTTTCTAAAATAACACCAACAACAATGATGATTGAAGTACCGCCAAATGATACATTGGCTTTAAACACTCCTGAGAAGAAAATAGGAATCACAGATACTATACTTAGTCCTAAAGCACCAATGAAGATTACGTTATTCAAAATACTATTCAGGTAATCGGACGTCGGTTTTCCCGGACGGATGCCCGGAATAAATCCGCCAGACTTTTTCATGTTATTTGCTACCTCAATCGGATTAAAAGTAATTGAAGTATAAAAATATGCAAATAAGAAAATCAGTATAATATAAACCAGCAAACCTATTGACCGTTCCGGATGGTTTGGATCACACCAGCTTGACGAACTCAACACTCTGAGCACCTTACCCCAAAAGCCTGTTTCATCTACAGATAACAGACCGGAAATAACCTGCGGAAACGACATCAATGAAGAAGCAAAAATGACTGGTATTACATTTGCAGTGCTTACCTTTAAAGGAATGTAGGTAGACTGCCCTCCAACCATCTTACGACCTGCCATCTTCTTGGCATATTGTACAGGAATGCGCCTTTCTGCACTGTTAAACAATGTAACCAATGCCACTGTTCCAATGATTACAAATGCAATAATAAGCCCTGCTATCAGCATAGCGCCAATGGATTTATCCTGCACAAACTTCTGGTATAAACTATATAAGTCACCCGGCATTCTGGATACAATATTAATTAAAAGTATAATAGAAATACCATTACCGATTCCTTTTTCTGTAATACACTCGCCAAGCCACATAACAAACACGCCGCCTGCAGTAAGGCAAAGCACCATAATAGCAACATTTAATACATTGTAATCATCCATGTAACCCTGACGTCCAAAACTAATGGAAATTCCAAGTCCCTCCAACGCCGCTAATCCCACTGTAACATAACGGGTAATGGTTGTCATCTTCTTACGTCCTTCTTCTCCGTCGCGGTGCATTTCTTCAAGCGCCGGAATAGCAATAGTAAGCAACTGCATAATAATAGAAGAAGTAATATAAGGCGTTACATTCAATGCCAGTATAGACATGTTTTCAAATGAACCGCCTGTGAAAGAATTCATAAGACTAAAAGAATCCCCCAACGCATTTTGAAAATACTCCTTAATCTGCTGGTTGTCCAGCCCCGGAATAGGAAGCTGACAACCTAATAAAACTACAAGAAGGACAAAGAAAGTATAAATAAACTTTTTACGCAAATCCTTCATTTTCCAAATATTACGAAGTGTTTTTAACATTAAATCACCTCAGCTTTTCCACCAAGAGCCTCTATTTTCTCCCTTGCAGTTGCACTGAATGCATTTGCCTGAACATTGAGCTTCTTAGTTAATTCTCCATTTCCAAGGATCTTAACACCATCTTTTGGATTTTTAACAATACCGGCTTCCTTTAAAGCCTCAATTGTTACTTCTGCCCCATCATCAAAAACTTCTAATTTTGATACATTTACAGCAACGATTTCTTTTGCATTCCAATTAGTAAATCCTCTCTTAGGAATACGTCTGTATAATGGCATCTGACCGCCTTCAAATCCCGGTCTGGTAGCGCCTGAGCGAGCTTTCTGTCCCTTATGGCCTTTTCCCGCTGTTTTACCATTACCTGAACCATGTCCACGACCACGTCTGAAGTCATTATGCTTTGAACCGCTTGCCGGCTTTAAATTCGATAAATCCATTAATTGCACCTCCTGTCGCTTTCTAGATTTCTTCAACCTTTACTAAATGCTTTACCTGATGTATCATACCCTTAACTGCATCGTTATTAGGCATTTCAACTGTCTTATGCATTTTTCTAAGTCCTAATGCCTCAATCGTCTTTCTATGCTTAGGAATCGCACCGATTGGAGACTTCACTAATGTGATTCTTAACTTATCTGCCATTTTCAATACCTCCTAGCCTAAAATCTCACTTACAGATTTACCGCGGGCCTTTGCAACCTCTTCCGGCGTCTTTAAGCTTTTTAATCCTTCGATTGTTGCAAGAACTACATTTCGCTTATTATTAGAGCCTAAAGATTTTGTACGGATATTTTTATATCCTGCAAGCTCCAATACTGCACGAGCCGGACCTCCGGCAATAATACCGGTACCTTCTGGTGATGCCTTGAGCAATACAGATGCGCTGCCAAACTTCCCTACATAGTCATGCGGAATACTCTTATTCTCATCTAAAGGAACCTCCACAAGCTTTTTCATTGCATCCTCTTTGCCTTTACGGATTGCTTCTGGCACCTCAGTAGCTTTTCCAAGACCAACACCAACGTGTCCATTCTTGTCACCTACTACTACCAATGCAGCAAATCTCATATTACGACCGCCCTTAACAACCTTGGTTACCCTTTTGATTGTTACTACATTGTCCTCCAATTCTAACTGAGTTGGATCAATCAGTGTACGCTTCATTCGTTTTCTCCTCCTTATTAGAATTCCAAGCCAGCTTCACGAGCTGCTTCTGCCAGCGCCTTTACTTTACCCTGATAAATAAAACCGCCTCTATCAAATACAACTGTCTTAATACCCTTTGCCATTGCACGTTCTGCAATAACCTTTCCTAAATATGCAGCAGCATCAACGTTGTTGGTCTTCTCTAATTCTGCCTTCACATCCTTCTGTAAAGTGGAAGCGGAAACTAATGTGTTACCAACAGTATCGTCGATAATCTGAGCGTACATATGATCATTACTTCTATACACAGCTAAACGTGGTCTTTCAGCAGTACCGCTGAAACGATTACGAATTCGCATGTGTTTTTTCAAACGAACTTCTTTTCTTGATTTCTTGTTAACCATTATGATTCACTCCTTTATCTATTATTTCTTACCAGTCTTACCAACTTTACGACGAATAACCTCATCCTGATATTTGATACCCTTACCTTTGTATGGCTCAGGTCTTCTCTTATCTCTAATCTCGGCTGCATACTGACCTACCTTCTCTTTGTCAATACCGCTTACAATAATAAGATTCTGGCCATCCATAGTAACATCTATACCCTCTGGATCTTCCATCTCGACTGGATGAGAATAACCTAAAGATAAAGTTAACTTCTTACCCTGCTTCTGTCCTCTGTAACCAACACCGTTGATTTCAAGAACCTTCTTATATCCTTCTGTAACACCAATTACCATGTTGTTAATCAATGTTCTGGTTAAACCATGTAAAGACTTCATCCTCTTTAAATCATTTGGTCTTGCCACTGTCACCTGATTGTTCTCTACCTTAATCTCCATCTCTTCCGGCAATTCCTTCACTAAGGTTCCCTTAGGTCCCTTAACCGTCACTTTATTATTACCTTCAATCTTAACATCCACACCTGACGGAATGTCGATTGGCATTCTTCCGATTCGTGACATAATATACCTCCTTAAATTATCGGGGAAATGTTTGAAATGTTCATCTCCCTGTTTTCAGATTATTATTTGCAGACTAAACTCATTCTGCACTTTTAAGTTTAAATTAAAGCTTTTTGTGCTACTACCACACAAATGCTAATACCTCTCCGCCAACATTCAGCTTACGAGCCTCTTTGTCAGTAATTACACCCTTGTTTGTAGATACGATTGCAACACCTAAGCCTCCTAATACCTTGGGCATATCCTCTGCATTTGCATATACTCGGAGTCCCGGCTTAGATATTCTCTTGATTCCTGTGATAATCTTATCATTCTTATCAGCACCATACTTCAGGGTAATACGGATATTTTTAAAATTACCAGCATCAACAAGTTCATATGCTTTTATAAAACCTTCATTTAAAAGAATATCTGCAATAGAAATCTTCATCTTAGATGCAGGTACATCTACTGTATCATGTTTTGCAGTGTTTGCATTACGAATTCTTGTAAGCATATCTGCAATTGGATCACTCATTGTCATTTTGTTTGTCCTCCTTTAAATTCTACCAGCTTGCTTTTTTTACACCAGGAATCTGCCCTTTGTAAGCCAATTCGCGGAAACAAATTCTACAAATTCCATACTTCCTCAAGTAAGCATGTGGACGACCACAGATTCTACAGCGGGTATATTCTCTACTGGAATATTTCTGTTTACGCTGCTGCTTTACTTTCATAGATTTCTTAGCCATGAAAACCCTCCTAACTATTTCTTAAACGGCATACCAAATAATCTCAACAACTCTCTTGCTTCCTCATCAGTTCGAGCAGTGGTAACAAAAATAATATCCATACCTCTTACTTTATCTATTTTGTCATACTCGATTTCCGGGAAAATCAACTGTTCCTTAATACCTAACGCATAGTTACCTCTACCATCAAAGGCGTTTGGATTAACACCTCTAAAATCACGTACACGCGGTAATGCCAGATTAATCAGGCGGTCCGCAAATTCATACATTTTCTCGCCACGTAATGTTACTTTACATCCAATTGCCTGACCTTCGCGAAGCTTGAAGTTTGCTACAGACTTCTTTGCCCTTGTAGCAACTGCCTTCTGACCGGAAATAATCTCAAGGTCACTGATTGCAGAATCCAGAACCTTAGCATTTTCCTTTGCCTCTCCTACACCCATATTGATAACGATTTTCTCGATTCTTGGTACCTGCATAACATTTTTGTAGCCAAACTTTTTCATCATCGCATCTTTGATTTCGTTATTATAAGTATCCTTTAATCTACTCAATTTTCCTGACCTCCTCTCTCAATTAGTCAATTACTTCGCCGGTTGATTTGGCATAACGTACTTTCTGCTCACCCTCGATCTTAAAACCGATACGAGTAGGCTCACCATTATGGAGGTACATTACATTTGACACATCAATAGGCGCTTCCTGATCGATAATGCCACCCTGCTGATTAGCTGCACTTGGCTTTGCATGTTTCTTTACCATGTTTACGCCTTCAACAAGTACTTTATGATTTTTTACATCAACGGACATAACCTTTCCTGTCTTACCCTTATCCTTACCGGTAATAACCTGTACTTGGTCGTCCCTCTTAATCTTACTAGTCGCCACTGTCGACACCTCCTTATAATACTTCTGGTGCTAATGAAATAATCTTCATAAATTTCTTGTCTCTAAGTTCCCTTGCTACAGGCCCAAAGATACGTGTCCCTCTTGGATTCAAATCCTCTTTTATTATAACTGCTGCATTCTCATCAAACTTAATATAAGAGCCATCCTTACGACGCGCACCCTTCTTTGTACGAACAACGACTGCCTTCACAACGTCGCCTTTCTTAACAACACCGCCTGGTGTTGCATCTTTAACCGTAGCAACAATTGTGTCGCCAATATTGGCATATCTTCTAGTAGAACCGCCTAATACGCGGATACAAAGCAATTCCTTTGCGCCGGTATTATCAGCTACCTTTAATCTGGATTCCTGTTGAATCATGGCTGTTTCTCCTTCCTACTAATTTACTTTAATCAAATTATTATTTTGCTCTCTCGACGATTTCTACAAGTCTCCATCTCTTATCCTTAGACAATGGTCTCGTCTCCATAACCCTTACTCTGTCGCCAATCTTACAAGTATTCTCTTCATCATGAGCCTTTAACTTGTAAGTTCTCTTTACAATTTTTCCATATAAGGGATGTTTTACATTATCTTCAATAGCAACAACGATTGTCTTATCCATCTTGTCGCTCACTACTTTACCTACGCGAGTTTTCCTTAAATTTCTTTCTTCCACTGCAATTCCTCCTTCCTAGATTTACTGAGCAGCGTTTGCCTTTTCAGTGATAATGGTCTGGATTCTGGCAATATTACGCCTTACTTCTTTAATTCTGCTGGTATTATCTAACTGGTTCGTTGCATTCTGGAATCTCAGATTGAACAACTCTTTCTTAGCAGCTACTAAGTCATCATTTAATTGTTCGCTTGACTTTGCCTGTAATTCTTCGATATATTTATTACTTTTCACTGTTATCACCGCCTTCTAAATCCGCCTTGGAAACAATCTTACACTTCACAGGAAGCTTGTGCATTGCTAAACGCAGCGCTTCTCTTGCTGTTTCCTCCGGCACACCGGAAATCTCAAACATAACACGTCCCGGCTTTACTACAGCTACCCAATACTCTACAGCACCTTTACCTTTACCCATACGAGTTCCAAGAGGTCTATGGGTTACTGGCTTATCCGGAAAAATCTTAATCCAAACTTTACCGCCACGCTTGATATAACGAGTCATAGCTACACGCGCCGCCTCAATCTGGTTTGATCTAATCCAACATGGGTCCATGGCTACAATACCATATTCTCCATTGGTAATCCTATTGCCACGCATTGCCTTTCCTTTCATAGACCCACGAAATTGTTTACGATATTTTGTTCTCTTAGGCATTAACATTACTTATCGCTCCCTTCCTTATTCCCTTTAGTAGGAAGTACTTCGCCATGGTAAATCCAAGTCTTTACACCAACTTTACCATAAGTGGTATCTGCCTCAGCAAATCCATAATCAATGTCTGCACGAAGTGTTTGAAGAGGAATAGTTCCCTCGCTATAGAACTCAGTACGAGCCATATCAGCTCCACCCAAACGTCCTGATGCAGACGTCTTAATTCCTTTAGCGCCTTCGCGCATTGTATTACGCATAGCTTGCTTCATTGCGCGTCTGAAAGAAATACGGTTCTCTAACTGCTGCGCAATATTCTCAGCAACTAACTGTGCATCCAAATCAGGCTTTTTAATCTCTTTTACTTCAATGCTCAGCTTCTTATCTGTAAGTTTCTGAACATTATCTCTGGTCTTGTTGATGGATTCTCCATTCTTGCCGATTACAGCGCCCGGTTTTGCAGTATAAACAATTACTTTAACACGATCAGAAGCTCGCTCTATTTCAATTTTTGATATGCCGGCTTCTTTTAAATTACTTTTGATATAATTTCTAATCGTGTTGTCTTCCACAAGATTATCTGCAAAATCTTTTTCTGCATACCATCTGGAATCCCAGTCCTTTATTACTCCGACTCTTAGGCCGTGAGGATTAACTTTCTGTCCCATGACTTACCTCCTATTTCTCGTCAAGCACTAATGTAATGTGGCTTGTTCTCTTTTCGATACGATAAGCCCTACCCTGTGCTCTTGGTCTGATTCTCTTCATTGTTGGTCCTTTATTTGCATAGCACTCGGCAATATATAAATTATCAGCGTTCATTCCCTTGTACTCTGCATTTGCAATTGCTGATTTCAATAACTTTTCAATAACGGTTGATGCATATCTTGGATTATAAGCCAAAATAGCAAGTGCGGTCTGTACATCCTTACCTCTGATGGCATCCAATACAAAGCAAGCCTTCTGAACAGATACGCGAGCATATGACAGCTTTGCGCTTGGTCTTGTCTCTCGGTTCTCTTCATTTCTGGTCTTCTTAATTTGGGATCTATGTCCTTTTGCCATGGATGAACCCTCCTTTCAAATTCTGTTTTATCTAACTTTACCTTTTTTCTCGTCTTTACCATGTCCCCTAAAGGTTCTGGTCTGAACAAACTCACCGAGTTTATGTCCAACCATATCCTCTGTTACATATACAGGCACATGTCTTCTTCCATCATGAACAGCAAATGTAAGTCCTACAAATGATGGAAAAATAGTAGAGCGGCGTGACCATGTCTTAATCACTGTTTTATCTCCACTCTTATTCATTGCATCCACCTTCTTTAACAGGCTTGCATCTGCGTATGGTCCTTTTTTTAATGAACGAGCCATATTTGGTACCTCCTTTTGCTACTTGTAGCTCTTACCGTCTCTACGACGTACAATAAGCTTGTTTGACTGCTTGTTCTTCTTTCGGGTCTTTAAGCCAAGCGCCGGTTTACCCCATGGAGTACATGGTCCCGGACGTCCGATACCGGTCTTACCTTCACCACCGCCATGAGGATGGTCATTAGGGTTCATAACAGAACCACGTACAGTTGGACGGATACCCATATGACGTTTACGTCCTGCCTTACCAATATTAACAAGGCCATGCTCAATGTTACCAACCTGACCTATGGTTGCCCTGCATTTAACAGGTACCATTCTCATCTCGCCCGATGGCAGACGAAGCGTTGCATATTTACCTTCCTTTGCCATTAACTGAGCGGAATTACCGGCAGCACGTACCATTTGCGCTCCCTTTCCCGGCATCATCTCAATATTATGAACCTCTGTACCAACCGGAATATTCTCCAACGGTAAACAGTTGCCAACACGAATCTCCGCTTCCGGACCATTCATAATCTTTGCTCCAACCTCTAGCTTGTTAGGCGCAATGATATATGCTTTCTCACCGTCTGCATAAGTAATCAATGCTATATTGGCTGTTCTGTTCGGATCGTACTCAATTGCTGTTACGGTTGCCGGAACACCGTCCTTGTTACGCTTAAAATCAATAATTCTATATTTTCTTTTTGCACCGCCACCACGATGTCTTACTGTAATTTTTCCCTGATTATTACGACCGGAATTCTTCTTCAATGATACAGTTAAAGATTTCTCCGGAGTAGTCTTTGTAATCTCCGAATAATCAAGACCGGTCATATTACGTCTGGAAGGTGTATATGGGCCATATTTCTTAATTCCCATGATTTGCACTCCTTTCATGCTCTGTTATTTGTTATCACGCTTTGTTTGCGTTTAATTATATAGGACTAAAATTCTGATACTCCTGAACTGGCTCCTATAAGCCCTCAAATATCTCAATATCCTTGCTGTCCTCTGTAAGCTGAACAATAGCCTTCTTAGTTCTGGCGGTCTTTCCATATACCATTCCACGCCTTTTTGTCTTACCTGACTGGTTCATGGTATTTACCTTTGCCACCTTTGTGCCATCAAACATCTTTTCAACAGCTTCCTTAATCTGTGTCTTATTTGCTTCCGGGTGAACAAGGAAAGTGTATTTTTTCTCACCCATAGCGTTCATTGACTTCTCAGTGATTACAGGCTTTAATATAACGTCATAATACTGAATTGCTGCCATTATGCATACACCTCCTCAATCTTAGCCACTGCATCTTTTGTACAGATTACAACATCATATTTCATAATGTCGTATACATTAATTGTATTAGTTAATATAGTCTTTACATTAGGTACATTTTTAGCAGACAAAATAACATTCGTGTCGTTTTCTGCTAAAACTACCAACGCCTTGCTTACTTCTAAGTTATTTAATACTGCCACAAAATTTTTAGTCTTAATTTCATCTAATTTAAGCTCATCAAGAACTATAAATTTTTCATCCTGAACTCTTGAAGTTAAAGCGGACTTTAATGCCAGTCTCTTCTCCTTCTTGTTCATTTTAAAGGAATAATCTCTTGGTTTTGGAGCAAACACAACTCCGCCGCCCTTCCACTGAGGCGCTCTGATGGAACCTTGTCTTGCATGACCTGTTCCCTTCTGTCGCCATGGCTTTTTACCACCGCCACTGACTTCAGAACGAGTCTTTGCGCTCTGTGTTCCCTGTCGCTTATTGGCAAGCTGGTTAACAACTGCCATATGAACTAAATGCTCATTAATCTCTACACCGAAAATAGAATCGCTAAGCTCTAACTTATCTACTTCTTTACCTTCGATATTGTAAACAGATACTGATGCCATCTGTATAGTCCTCCTTCCTTAGCCTATTTATCGGCCTTTACTGTCTCTTTTAACATTACTAAAGACTTCTTCGGCCCCGGAACGGAACCCTTCACTAAAATAATGTTGTTGTCCGCATCTATTCTAACAATTTCCAGATTCTGGATTGTGGTGCGCTTGCATCCATAATGTCCAGCCATCTTCTTTCCCTTAAATACCTTACCCGGGTCAGTTGCACATCCTGATGAACCGGTATGTCTGTGATGCTTAGAACCATGAGTCACCGGACCTCTTGAAAATCCATGTCTCTTTATGGCGCCGGAATAACCATGTCCCTTGGAAGTTGCAGTTGCATCCACTTTATCTCCTGCCTCAAATATATCTGCCTTAATCTCCTGACCAAGGGTATACTCTTCTGAATTCTCAAGACGGAACTCTCTTACATATCTCTTAGTTCCTACGGACGCCTTGTCAAAATGCCCTTTCATAGGTTTGTTTACTAATCTTTCCTTCTTATCAACAAAACCAACCTGTACTGCACTGTAGCCGTCATTCTCCGCTGTCTTAACCTGAGTCACTGCACAAGGACCTGCCTGTAATACTGTGACCGGAGTTAAAACACCATCTTCACTGAAGATTTGAGTCATGCCGACCTTTGTTGCTAAAATCGCTTTCTTCATGTAAAATACCTCCTAATAAAATCTACAGCGGATTGCAGTTAATGCAATCATCCTAGATGGTAAAATATTGGAGTGCTTGGTCTCTATATCTTAACCCTAAGGATTGTTACTTTGCTGTTTTGATGAACTACTTCATCTTAATGCTGATGTCCACACCGGCAGGAAGATCCATACCCTGTAAAACATCTGCAGTCTTCTTGCTTGGCTCAATTACATCGATTAATCTCTTATGAGTCCTTTGCTCAAACTGCTCACGAGAATCCTTATACTTGTGAACTGCCCTTAGAATAGTAATTACCTCTTTCTTAGTAGGCATTGGGACAGGTCCGCTTACCTTTGCCCCTGTCTTTGTCACAGCCTCCACGATACTCTTGGCAGCAAGATCAATAATCTTGTGATCATACGCTTTCAATGTAATACGCATTACGTTTTGACTTGCCATAAAAAAAGTCGCCTCCTTTTCGTACTTTTGGGTACGACAAGCGGTGACTGTACACTTACCCGTGTGTGTCCTGTTCTCTCACACGTCATATCTGCCTTATTGCAGATTGTTATACTTCTGTACAGTGACTTGTCGCCAGTTTCATTAACTTGACTTGCTCCACGGAAAACCTGTCATATCCTGACAGCAACCTCACGCTTCAACGCTATCAAGGTCACAACATTTGTTAGTATAACTCATTAAAAGACAGATTGCAAGGATTTTTTTTGATTTTTTGAAAAACTATTGCTTGATTATATTAACAATACTCCAATTACTATCTATTCCATCTTCCTGATGCTCCACAAGGCAACACCAAACCACTGCTGCTTACAGGAAGACCTATTTCGTCAGAACACACAAACCCTCCAAAGCGCGGCAGTATTTCTTTGCTCATCATATAGGTAAGCACTGCCGGCTGCAAACCAGTAGTATATGAATTAATAAGAAAAAATAAAGGCTTCTTAGCAAGCACTCTCATTGTAAGCTGTATAAAAGAATAAATCTGCTCTTCAATCTTCCATATCTCACCTTTAGGTCCCCTGCCATATGAAGGAGGATCCATAATAATAGCATCATAGGAGTTTCCACGCCTTATTTCACGCTCTACAAATTTTACGCAATCATCCACAAGCCAGCGGACGGGAGCATCCTTAAGACCGGAAGCGGCAGCATTTTCCTTTGCCCATTTAACCATGCCCTTTGACGCATCAACATGGGTTACTTTTGCACCGGCGGCAGCGGCTGCAATAGT
>CANQSN010000027.1 GCA_947626505.1 uncultured Lachnospiraceae bacterium | reverse complement strand
TTATAGTAGGAGGTACCGGCTTTTATATTCAGGCATTATTATATGATATTACATTTGAGGAAACAAAAGATAAAATTGCATACCGTAAAGAATTGGAAAAATTTGCCAAAACCAATGGTGCAGAAGCTCTGCACAACAGGCTTAAGGAGGTAGATCCGGATGGAGCCGCAGCAATTCATCCTAACAATATTAAGCGGGTAGTCAGGGCGTTAGAGTACTATAATGAAATCGGTGAACCTATATCAAAACACAATGAGAGAGAACGGGCGAAAGAATCTCCCTATGATTTCCGTTATTTTGTTCTAACCAATGATCGTAAGTTATTATATGAGCGGATAGAGCAGCGCATTGATAAGATGATGGAGCAGGGACTGTTAGAGGAAGTCATTTCTTTAAGGGAAATGGGATATACAAGAGAACTTACCAGTATGCAGGGTTTAGGCTACAAGGAGCTTTTAGCATATCTTGATGGAGAAATTACGCTGGACGAGGCTATTTATATTATAAAGCGGGATACAAGACATTTTGCTAAGCGTCAATTAACGTGGTTTCGCAGAGAACGGGATGTTATTTGGTTAGACAAAAGAAAATATCCCACCAATGAACTTTTGCTAAAGAAAATTTCAGAATTTTTATAAAAGCTATTTATTATATTATTAAACCAGAGCTTAACTTATCAAGATAAATGAGTATTTAACATAAATTAGGAGGACATAATGAATCTAGCAGATGAATACAAAAAAATGGGAATATCAGACAACGTAATTGCCTTAGCCGACAAGGTTGAGGTCTCGCTAAAAAACCGTTTTGAGGAAATTGACAAACAGGCGGAGAGAAATCAGTTAAGAGTGCTTAAAGCAATGCAGGAGGCAGGTCTGCAGGAGGCGCACTTCGCCCCAACCACAGGATATGGATACAATGATTTAGGCAGGGACGCATTAGAGAAAATTTATGCTGCATTATTTAAGACGGAGGATGCACTTGTCCGACAGCAAATTACCTGCGGCACCCATGCGCTAAATATTGCATTGTCTGCTAATCTCCGCCCCGGGGATGAACTGCTGTCTCCAGTAGGAAAGCCTTATGATACAATGGATGAGATTATTGGTATAAGACAATCCGTAGGTTCATTAGCGGAATATGGCGTGACTTATAAACAAGTAGATTTTCTTCCTGATGAAAGCATTGACTATGAAGGAATACGTGCCGCCATAAATAAAAATACAAAACTTGCCACTATTCAGCGCTCCAGAGGATACGCCACAAGACATACCTTGAGTGTAAAGGAGATTGAAAGTATTATAGATGTTATTAAAAGTGTTAAGCCGGATATAATCTGTATGGTTGACAACTGTTACGGTGAGCTTGTAGATGATAAGGAGCCGACTGAGGTCGGAGCTGACCTCTGTGTAGGCTCATTAATTAAAAATCTTGGTGGAGGAATCGCTCCCATTGGAGGATATATTGTTGGTAAAAAAGAATATGTCAACGCCTGCTCATACCGATTGACATCACCGGGACTGGGAAAAGAGGTGGGAGCTACTCTTGGTATTACCTCTACGTTAATTCAGGGACTTTTTTATGCTCCATCAGTTATAGCCTCAGCCCTAAAGGGTGCAATATTTGCCGCAGCTCTTTACGAAGAACAGGGATATGAGGTATTTCCTTCGTCAAAAGAGACGCGTCATGATATTATTCAGGCGGTAAATATGAAAACCCCTGAGGGATTATGCGCATTTTGCCGCGGTATTCAGGCGGCAGCGCCAGTTGACTCATTTGTCACGCCGGAGCCATGGGCAATGCCGGGCTATGACAGCGACGTTATTATGGCGGCAGGAACCTTTATTTCCGGCGCATCTATTGAATTAAGTGCAGATGGGCCGCTTAAACCTCCGTATACTGCATTTTTTCAAGGCGGCTTGAACTATCCTCATGCAAAATTTGGTATTATGATGTCACTGCAAAAAGTATTGGAAGATAAAAATAATTAAAAATTGAAAATATTAGAAGCTTTGGAAAAACTTGTATTCCCATGCAGATTGTGGTATTATAAATCTGTGTGGGCTTTTTTATTGTAATATTAAAGGTTATTATTCACAAATTAGGCATATGGAAAAAGCGTAATGTGAATATTAGTATTAAGGAGGATAAATTATGGCAACGACCAACAGAAAAAATGGATGGGCATTTTTCCTGCTTTTACTGGCGGGAATAGTATTGGGCAGTTTTATCGGTATGCTCTGTCAAAATGTACCATTTTTAAGTTGGCTTAACTACGGTAAAACATTTGGCTTGGAATCTCCGGTGGTTTTAAATCTTGGAGTTATGGTTTTAACATTCGGTTTAACCATAGATATTAATATTGCAAGTATTGTTGGCGTAATTATTGCTATAATAATATATAGACTGGCATAATATTATTGTGCTTCGTGCTTTTTCTTGGAAGACAGGAGGAACATGAAAGAAAAATATGAATTTACCATGAGAGAGCTGCCGAATACAGAGCAGCCATATGAACGTTGCGAGAAATACGGACCCTCTATATTGACGGACGCCGAGCTTATATCGGTACTTTTAAAGAGCGGTACAAGAGAGGAGCCTGCACTAAAAATTGCACAGCGTTTACTTAAAGGCGAGCCCGGCGGTCAGCAAGGACTCGAAAGACTTTTTTCCCTTAAGTATCCTGATTACATTAAGATTAATGGGATTGGACGGGTAAAAGCCATAACGCTGCTTTGTGCAGTGGAGCTGTCGGGAAGGCTTACACAGATTAAAAAAAGCAATCGAATTTGTTTTAATGATTCAGGTTCAGTAGCAGAATATTATATGGCATCAATGAGGCATTTGACAACAGAACATTTAGTATTGCTGCTATTGAACAATAAAAATCAATTAATTAAAGAAATGAGGATAAGTTCAGGAACGGTTAATTCTGTCATGGCTTCTCCAAGAGAAGTTATGATTGAAGCAGTCAGGTACGAAGCGGTTCGTTTTATATTACTGCATAACCATCCGTCGGGAGACCCTACTCCCAGTCGCGCGGACATACTTATCACGCAAAAAATGGAGATGGCTGGTACATTCTTGGATATTTCTTTACTTGACCATATTGTGATTGGGGATGGGAATTATATAAGCATGAGGCAGAATGAGCTTATTTGATAATAAGTACGCATCAGCCGCGAAAGGAGATTATAGGATTGGCACTACGAGCATATGGTATCGACTTAGGTACCAGAGTATTAAAGATTTATAAGGAAAAAAATGGAGTTGTATATGACCAGAAAAATATACTTGCGATAAATGATAACGGAGAGATTATTGCTGTCGGAGATGAGGCGTTTGATATGTATGAGAAGGTACCAAAAAGTATTACCGTATCCTTCCCAATAAAAAATGGAGTTATTGCTGACTTTTCTAATATGCAGGCCTTGATACAGGAAATCTTTAGAAAACATATTAAAGGTGGAGCAAGAGGTAACAAAGATTTTTTTATTGCAGTTCCGACAGATATTACAGATGTAGAGAAAAGAGCATTCTTAGATTTGATAGAAAGCGCTAAAATACATGCCAAAAAAGTTTACATTGTTGAAAAACCTATTGCGGCGGCAGTAGGAGCGGGATTAGATGTTAAACATCCAAATGGCGTTATGTTGGTGGATATGGGAGCTGACACCACAGAAATTACCATTATGTCTCTTGGAGGTATTGTAATAAGCAAACTAATACAGATTGGCGGCACTAAGCTGGATGAAGATATAATGTTATATGTAAAGAAAACAAAAAATGTTATTATCGGTATGAAATCAGCAGAGGAATGCAAAACAAAGCTTGCATGTGCAAACCAAGGCATAGAAGGTAAAGTTTCAATTAAAGGAAGAGATTTAGTTGTGGGACTTCCAACTATAGTAGACGTAACCGGAGATATGGTATATGAAGCTATAAGGGAAGACCTTCATGCAGTAATGGATGCAGTAAAAGTTATCCTTGAGAGAACACCTCCTGAGATTTCTTCAGATATTATTGATAATGGAGTGTATCTTACCGGCGGCTGCTCTAGAATTCGAGGAATTGATCAGCTTATGAGCAAAGAAACAGAGCTTAAGGCACGATTTTATGAACAGCCTGAGGAAGCCGTAATTACAGGTTTGGCAAGAATTATCGAAGAACCGGATTTAAGTGAATTGGCATCTTCCCTGATTCAAACCAATTATAATTAAGGAGATTATAATATGAAGAGAAAACAACAGATGGAGATTCCGCCAAAGCTTGTTTTATTGATATTGTCATTTATCTGTATTGTATTGTTGGTGACGACCATGATATTTTCCAAGTCCATACCGGTTTTAAACACTATTTGCGGTACTGTAATTATTCCTATGGAGAAAGGGATTAACTCCATTGGAGACTTTGTATGTGAACGCATTCAGAATGTCAAAAATTCAAAGCAGCTTAGAGAGGAAAATAAAAAATTAAAAGAAAAGGTTTCTGATTTAACTCGTGAAGTTAAATCCCTTGAATCAGACCAAGTGGAGCTTGATAATTTACGTAAACTCTATGCATTGGACAGAAAATATGAGGACTATGCTACTGTAGGCGCCCGAATTATTGCTGCAGACAATAGTAATTGGTATAGTACATTTACAATTGACAAAGGAACTGATGATGGTATTCAGGTTGACATGAACGTAATTGCCGGAGACGGATTGGTTGGAATTGTATATAGCGTAGGTAACAACTATTCCAAGGTTCGCTCCATAATTGACGATACATCATTTGTCAGCGCAATGTTTTCCACTACTACAGACAACTGTCTTGTAAATGGCGATTTAAAAAGCATAGAAGACGGATATATTACTGTAGACCATGTTAGCAAGGATGCAAGAGTCAATGATGGTGATGAACTTATTACCAGCAATGTAAGCAGTAAATTTCTTCCGGGAATTACAATTGGTTATGTCAGTGATATTGAGCTTGACAGCAACAACCTTACAAAATCGGGAAAGGTTATACCAGTAGTAGACTTTAAACATTTGGAAGAGGTTTTGGTAATTACCCAATTAAAGATTACCGGTGATGAAGAAAAGAAGGAATAAACGACTATGAAGCGAATTCTTACATTAGCCATATTAATTATACTGTGTTATGTTCTTCAGGTAGGTGTATTCTCCTATTTCAAAATGGCCGGAATCATTCCCAATATTATGCTTATTTTAGTAGTATCTTTTGCCATTATGCGCGGGCAGATGGAAGGGATGCTGGTAGGATTTTTCTGCGGTCTGCTGCTGGATATTTTTGGTGGGGATTCCATTGGATTATACGCATTGTTATATTTATTGATTGGATATATGAATGGTACATTGAACACACAGTTCTATGCCAACAATATTCTGTTGCCGCTGACTTTAATTTTAGGTAACAGTATTTTATATAATTTTATTATATACATTTTTTCATTTTTACTTAGGAACCGCACTGATTTTTATTTTTATTTAATGCATGTAATGATTCCGGAAACGGTTTATACATTTTTTATTGCAATATTTTTATACAATGTATTTTTGTGGATTAACCGTTTACTGGAATAAGTATAGAGAAGGAGTAATATTAAATTGCTAAATGATATCAAAAATGCTCTAATTAATTTTATAGGCCACAGGCTTTTTGCCTTGACGGTGGTGTTTTTTGCCCTGATGATTATTTTAGTGTACAGGCTTTTTGATTTACAGATTGTAAATGGGCAGGATTACATGGACCGTTTTACTATTATGAGCGAAAAAACTATTACTACCAACGGACAGCGTGGAAACATCTATGATTGTAATGGTAATCTGCTTGCCTATAACCGCCTAACATATTCGCTAACATTTTCCATTGTTGACGAGATTGCAAATATCGCAAGGCAAAGAGCAGTTGATGAGAATATTGTAAAAAATGAAATTATTTACCAATTAATTCAGATTTTAAATACAAACAATGATAAAATATCCAGCTCCTTTGAAATTAAGCTTAATAAAAAGGGAGAATATGTATTTTCCAATCAGGAGGAAAACAGCATACTTGCTTTTAAGCGGGAAGTTTATTCTGCTTCCAGCGTTGAAGCTTTAACAGAAGAACAGAAAAATGCCACTGCCGAGGAGGTAATTGATTACCTAAAATCAGAAAAACTTTTTGGTGTAGAAGATTCTTATTCCAAAGAAGATGCGCTAAAGATTATATCTATTCGATATATGTTATTTCTAAACCGATATAATCAGTACATGCCGGTTACAATAGCTATGGATTTAAGCGATGAGAGTGTAGCTGCCATCAAGGAGGCCTCTAATTCCCTGCCGGGAGTAGATATAGAAACCGACTCTGTAAGAGAATATAATTACAGCCCATATTTTTCACAGATTATCGGTTATACCGGTATCATATCTGAAACAGAAAAGGATGAGCTTAACAAAAAGCTTAAGAAAAAAAACAAATATACTGGTAACGAGGTAGTGGGAAAGACCGGCTTAGAGCAAGAATTTGAGTCCATACTCAGAGGTAAAAACGGTTCCAAAACTGTTTTGGTTGACAGCGTTGGACAGATTCTTCAAACAAATGACGATGAAACACTTCCTACAACCGGTAATGATCTTTATTTAACTATAGATGCAGAGTTAGAAAAAAAATGTTATACAATTATGGAGAAGTACCTTGCAGGTATTATACTTGCACATTTTCAGAACACTAATGTAAAGCGCACTAACACACCTATTAATATCACTACTACAGAGGTGTTTTTTGCCCTGTTTGACAACAACATTGTTGATATGGAGCATTTATATTCTAAAAAAGCAGGCAGCTCTGAAAATGTTATTGCCGGCGCCATTACTAATGCCAAAAAGAATAAGCTTAAAACCATTAGAACAGAACTCTTATCTGCCAGAACCTCACAAAAATCTTTATCTGAGGAAAATCAGGACTATATTTCATACATTTACAGTGTGCTGTGCGATGATGGGATTGTAAAGGGTGCGGATATTGACAGCAATGATACTGCATTTCAGGAATGGAATAACGATGAAAGTTCTTTAGGTGAATTTTTGGAATATGCTATTCACAAATCATGGATAGACAGCTCGCGTTTTAATTTGAGTACCGATTATTATGATACTGACGAATTAATGACTGCACTAATGGAATATATTGAAGATAAGATGCTAGAGGATGACAATTTCTCTAAAATGGTTTTGAAATATCTGATTGACGACGGTGTTGTAAGCGGACGAGATTGTTGCATGGTACTATATGAACAGGGCGTTTTAAATTCAGAAAAGGACCCTGATTACAAGGGTTTATCAGATGGAACTATGTCTCCTTATTCTTTTATGTATAAAAAGATTTCTAAAATGGAGATAACGCCCGCACAACTGGCTTTAGACCCCTGTTCTGGTTCCATTGTTGTTACAGATGTAAACAGTGGCAAGACAAAAGCATTAGTATCATATCCCAGCTTTGATAATAACAAGCTCGCAAACAATCTTGATGATGATTATTATACTAATTTATTGATGGATAAGACGTCTCCGTTTCTTAACCGCTGTACACAGTCAAGCACTGCTCCGGGTTCAACCTTTAAAATGGTTTCTGCCTCTGCCGGATTAACAGAGGGAGTAATTAATCCGGGAGAGCTTATAAACTGCAAAGGCGTTTATGATGCAGTTACACCATCTCCAAAATGTTGGATATACCCAAGCAGGCATGGCAAAATTGCAGTTACCGAGGCTATTGAAGAATCCTGCAACTGTTTCTTCTTTGAATTAGGACACAGATTAGCAACTAAAAGCGACGGAAGCTATAGTGAAGAATATGGTCTTTCAAAGCTTGGCGAATATGCATCTATGTATGGATTTGACACAACTTCAGGTATTGAATTAGATGAGAACAGTCCTCAGATATCCTCTCAGGATACAGTGCGTTCTGCTATCGGACAAGGTAAAAATTCCTTCACTCCGGCACAGATTGCAAGATATGTAACAACCGTTGCCAACAGCGGTACCTGTTATAATTTGTCAATTTTGCAAAAGCAGACTGACAGCAGTGGTAAAACAGTAAAAAATTATAAACCTACTGTATATAATGAAGTAGATATTTCCGATGATACATGGAGAAGGATTCACGAAGGTATGTATCAAGTGGTTCATGGAAAATCACATAAAGAAATTTTTGAATCCCTGCACACAGAGGTTGCAGGCAAAACCGGTACTGCTGAAGAGGATAGCACCAGAGCCGCACACTCGCTTTTTGTTTCATATGGACCATATAATAAACCGGAGATTTCTGTAACAGTTGTTATTCCATACGGATATTCTTCATCTAACGCCATGGAGGTTGCTAAAAAAGTATATGAATATTACTTTAGTGCGGAAGAGAAAGCTGCCGCTGAGGATGAAGACGGAGAAGAAAATACTTCCAAGAATGAAGATGAAGACGAAGGCGCAGTAGTGCCGGCAAACACCAATATCCGGATTGACTAATACTAAGATAAAAGAGGTGACAATATGCTTAATCCAGTTATGATTAAAGGTAATAAACATGGAATTACTCTTGTTTTGGATAGTGAACTTCCCTATCCAAAGCTGTGCGACCGTATTCGTATGAAGTTTAAAGAATCTGCCAAATTCTTTGACAGTAACAGCCAAATGGCTATTACTTTTGAGGGAAGAGAACTTAGCAACGAGGAACAGGAGCATATAATTGAACTGATAAACGAATGCTGTGACTTAAATATAACTTATATCATTGAAAAGGATACTATTACAGAGCAGGTAATGGCGGCGCAAATCGCTTCCATGAAATCAGAAGATAATAATGATAAAAGCTTTATGGATGATGAGGATACACATAAAATAAAAGAAACAGCAGATGACAAAACCTCTTTACCGGATAAATCGCCCGAAAAAAAAGAAATTTTAAATAATCCGGTTAAAACCCATCCTAAATCAGTTAATAAGGCGGCGTCCTCAGACAATAGTAAAGATGAAAATAATTCTAACGAAATTTCATCAATTTCTGCCATGGATATGAGCGATGACTTAGGGCATTTTTACAGGGGAACACTCAGGTCCGGACAATCTATTGAATTTGCTTCAAGCATTGTAGTAATAGGAGATGTAAATCCCGGTGCAAAAGTTGTTGCAAAGGGCAATATTATTGTCATAGGCAGCTTAAAGGGCGCTGCTTATGCAGGGGTAAATGGAAGTCCTAATTCATTTATAATTGCCTTAGATATGGATCCGATGCAGCTTAGAATTGGAGATTTATATGCCAGAAGCCCTGACTCTAAAAATTTTCTTAAAAAGAAAAAACAGCCTAGTAAGGAAATGCAAATCGCATTTGTAGAAAATGACAATATCTACATAGAACCAATCAACCGTTCTGTGTTGAATAATTTTATCTAAGTAATACTATAAAACAAACATAAATTATGGAGGTACAAATCATGGGAGAAGTAATTGTAATCACATCCGGTAAAGGTGGAGTCGGAAAAACCACTACCACTGCTAATGTAGGAACCGGACTTGCTAAGCTAAATAAGAAGGTCGTATTAATTGATACAGATATCGGCCTTCGTAATCTGGATGTAGTAATGGGACTGGAAAACAGGATCGTGTATAATCTTGTAGATGTCGTAGAAGGGAATTGTCGTATTAAGCAAGCTTTAATTAAAGATAAGCGCTGCCCCAATCTGTATCTATTGCCATCTGCCCAGACACGAGATAAGACCAGTGTAAATCCTGAGCAAATGAAAAAGTTAGTAGAAGACTTAAAATCAGAAGGATTTGATTACATATTGCTGGATTGTCCCGCGGGAATCGAACAAGGTTTTAAAAATGCTATTGCCGGCGCTGATCGCGCGCTTGTTGTTACAACCCCTGAAGTTTCTGCTATACGTGATGCAGACCGTATTATCGGGCTATTGGAAGCAAATGAAATGAAACACACACACCTTATCGTAAACCGAATCCGTATGGATATGGTAAAACGCGGTGATATGATGTCAATGGATGATGTTGTAGAGATTCTTGCAATTGATATTATTGGAGCAGTTCCGGATGATGAAAACATAGTTGTAGCAACAAATCAGGGAGAACCTTTAGTAGGTAATGACACAATGGCAGGAAAAGCATATATGAATATTTGCCATCGAATACTTGGAGAGGAAGTACCTTTCTTAGATTTAGATAAGAAAGGATTTTTCAAGAGACTCGGTGACATATTAAAGAAGAATTAGGAGGAGTACAGATGACAATTATTGACCGTTTTTTCAAAAATAAGCGTTCCGGAGACTATGCAAAAGGCAGGCTTCAGATGATGTTAGTTGCTGACAGGACTAATTGTTCGCCGGAACTTATGGAAGCAATAAAGAAGGATATTATAGATGTTCTGGCAAAATATGTTGAGATTGACAAGGATAAGCTTGATATCCAAATTGAAACAGATGCGGGAACAAATGACGGTTCAGCCCCTGTTTTGCTTGCAAATATCCCAATTAAAAGTATGAGAAACAGATAGATAGTAATTGTTATAGTTAAAAAATAAATATCAGAAGGAATTAAGGAATTTATGTTTAAGATATATCAACTTCGCAATTACAATTTCAAATTAGTATTTTTAATTTTTCTTATTAGCAGCTTAGGAGTTATTTTTATCAATAGTGCGGATAGCAGCTATACAAAAAAGCAGATTATAGGTCTAATCGGCGGAACAGTCGTTATGATTATTGTTTCTTTAGTCGATTATAATACGATTTGCAAATTCTGGTGGGTGCTATATGGAATAAATGCATTGATGCTGCTATTAGTAAAATTAATAGGATACGAAGTAAACGGAGCTACAAGGTGGTTTAAAATACCGGGATTTGGAACCTTGCAACCCTCAGAGCTTGCAAAAATAATAATGATTATATGTGTTGCAATTTATTTGGAAAAGCACAAGGACAACCTGAATACCTTTAAATCCCTTTCCACACTTGCAGTATTATGTGCAATTCCTATATTTCTTATTGCTATTGAAACTGATTTGTCCACAAGCCTTGATATTACAATTATTTTGCTATCAATGATTTTTGTCGCAGGACTGAGCTACCGGATTATTATCACTACGATTGCAATACTTATACCAACCATAGTTGCATTCTTTTATTATGTTGACCATGCAAAAAATGTTTTGTTTTTAAAAGACTATCAGGTAGGACGTATAAAAGACTTTTTACATCCTTCCAATTCAGTTGACGATACCGGCTGGCAACAGATTAATTCAGTTATGGCTATTGGCTCAGGAATGCTTCATGGAAAGGGAATTAACAGTTCATCCATGGCAACCGTAAAGGATGCTAACCTGATTCCTGAACAGCAGACTGATTTTATTTTTTCCATTGTAGGAGAAGAATTTGGATTTATTGGATGTATGATTGTTATTGCAATTTTACTTATGATAATGTTACAATGTATTACAGTGGCAAGAAAAGCAAGAAACACCTCCGGTATGTTAATTTCAACCGGAATTGCCTCCCTTATATGCTTTCAGTCGTTTATCAATATAGGAGTTGCCACTAAACTATTACCTAATACAGGATTGCCGCTACCATTTTTAAGCTATGGCTTAAGCTCCTTATTAAGCCTTATGATTGGAATGGGATTAGTTCTTAATATCGGATTACAAAAACGAAAATACTAGGGGGTTAATTATATGAAAATTGGATTCATTGCGCATGATGCAAAGAAAAAATTAATGCAGAATTTCTGTATTGCATACCGCGGAATTTTATCACACCATGAATTATATGCAACCGGTACTACAGGGCGTTTGATTGAGGAAGTTACGAACCTTACTGTGCACAAATATCTTGCCGGACACCTTGGAGGAGAGCAGCAGATGGGCTCCCAGATTGAACACAATGAGATGGATTTAATTATTTTCCTAAGAGACCCCCACAATGCAAAGTCGCATGAACCGGATGTCAACAATGTAGTAAAGCTTTGCGATACGCATAATATTCCGCTTGCTACTAATCTTGCGACAGCCGAAATGTTAATCAAGGCTATGGAAAACGGCGATTTGGATTGGCGTGAGCTATACAAATAATACATATTGGGAGAAAATACCATGATGCGGAATAATGTAATAGTAATATGGACTCTTTTCGCCGGCATTTTACTACTGGGAGGATTCGTCCTATATGGTGCGCAGCATAGCTGCACTACTAATGCTTATAATAACCGTAATTTGAATAGTGGAACAACTGACAATGGAAGCGTTTACGAGGCCTCGGTGAACAGAGTTGAAACATTTTCAAAATCTATTGCAGTGCTGCCACAGGATTTTAACAATTCTTTTACAATGAGCTCAACTGCCGGAGAAATGTTACTGGTAAATGACGATACCAATGAGATTTTGTATTCCAAGGATTCCATGAAGGAAGTCCCGCCGGCAAGCACAACAAAGATAATGACTGCATATGTTGTACTGACGCATTGTAACTTAAATGATGTTGTTACAGTTACAGATGATATTTATTTGGAGAATGGCGCAGTTGCACTATTTATTGGAAAAGGCGATAAGGTTACTGTAGATGAATTGTTACACGGGCTTTTGATTGCCTCTGCAAACGATTGTGGAGTTGCTTTGGCCAAATACGTCAGTGGAAGTGTTTCTGCATTTGCAGAGCTTATGAATGAGACAGCGCGTTCATTTGGCGCAACACATTCTCATTTTTGCAATCCACATGGCTTAGATGAGGCAGGTCATGTTTCATGCGCATACGACCTTTATCTTATTTTAAAAAACAGCATGGGACTAGAGCATTTTCGTGAAATTGTTTCACTAAAAAAATATACTTTTACTTATACTGATGAAAAAGGTGAAAAAGTAAAGATACCGATTACCTCCACTAACCAGTATTTTGCGGGACATTTTGATGAACCGATGGGAATTACCATTCTTGGCGGAAAGACAGGAACTACCTCTGACGCGGGGAATTGTCTTGCGCTTTATGCACAAAACTCTTATGGCGACCATTTATATGGAGTTGTTTTAAATGCAACCGACAAAAGTAATCTATATTCTACCATGTCCGCGCTATTATCTGAGAATAATTAAAAATGCCCGAATTTTGATATATTCAGGCATTTTATTTTTTGTTTAGTCAATTATGCTTCCTGATTTCTCATATAGAAGCTCAACATATAAAGACCGCCTAATCCTACCAGTGCATATATGATCCGGGACAACAATGTAAGATCACCAAATATTACATTTACCAGATCGAACCGGAAGAATCCAATCAATCCCCAGTTTATAGCTCCTATAACAACCAGAGCAATCACAATATAATCGAAGACGTTCATTTTCATCGCGATGTTTCCCCCTTATATTTTTTTCTATCAGGTTTCAAATGGCTTTGTATCTGATAGTTACTTATATTTTTTGCAAAAAAAATATTTTTTATTCATTTTATATATTGTGTTTACTGTAGTTACATGCTACAATATATAGTGAAGTTTTTATGTGCTTTAGTAGGGAGTCTTTTTATGGCAAAAATAAGTAAAAAACAAAGGAGAAAAAGACCTGTTGGAAGGCATTTCCGGATTAACACAGCAACCATTATCTGCTTGGTAGTTTTTGCATATTTAGTTGTTAGGATGATTATGTCTCTTATGCAGCCAACAATTTCTACTTACGAAGTAACAGCACAAAGGATTTATGATACCATATCGACAACTGCCATGGCCATTAGAAAAGAAAGAGTTATTAATACAGACAGAGCCGGCTATGTAATATATTATGTTGCGGATGGAGAGCGTGTCGGTCTTAACTCCGATGTATATGCCATTGACGGTTCAGGCTCAATTTTATCTCAATTGTCTAATGAGAATGGAGAAATTGAATTTTCTGATGACAATTATGTTGATATAAAAAACCAGATTATGGACTATAAGAATGGATACCATGACAATTCTTTTGGTACTGTTTACGACTTTAAATATGCACTGGACAACAATATTATGGAGATATCCAACGATTCCATTATTAAGAGAGTGAACAAACTTGTTTCCGAGGGCTCTTTAAGCAATTCTATGAATCAGATAAAAGCTCCTGCTACGGGAGTGGTATCTTATTGCTATGATGGCATGGAGTCCACTACTGTCGATACCATTTCGCCTGCTATGTTTTATAATAAAGACAACAGTATGGTGCAGATTCGCAGTAATGAACCATATAAACAGGGCGCTCCGGTTTACCGTCTTGTTACAAGTGAGAATTGGGATTTGGTGATTCCTTTGACATCTGAACAGTACGAGCGCATTTTTGATGAGCCTTATTTACAGGTAAAGTTTGTCAAGGACGGTCTGACTGTCACAAGGGCTGCCACCTTCTTTGAAAAAGAGGGTTCTTATTTTGCAGCGCTGGATTTTAACAAATATATGGAACGTTATATGGACGAGCGTTATGTAGATGTTGAAATTGTGATGAATTCCATTGATGGATTAAAGATTCCCAATACCAGCCTTGTAAAAAAGAATTTGTACGCCATTCCAATGGAATATGCAACACAAAGCGACGAGACTTCTTCAGGTATTGCTTTTATGCTCAAAACATATGATAAGAATAACCAACTGAAAACTACCGCAATCTCACCTCCTATATGTTATATGGATGAGCGGGCAGGAATGTATTATGTCAGCACTCTTGATTTAAAAAAGGGAGATGAAATAGTTAAGGTGACTGATGATGAAACTGCAGAAAGCAGTGATTTCAAAGGTTCTGAAACCTATACTATTTCTGCTATGAAAGACTTTGAGGGTGTTTATACCATAAACAAGGGGTATGCTCAGTTTGTAGTAGTTACTAAGTTGTATCAGGCAGATGATTTCTGCATTGCAGATGATCAAACATTATATGGGATATCCCAATTTGACCATGTTGTACTAAACAGTTCTTCTATAGAAGAGGGACAGATTATTTATTAATGTTAGGAAGTGGCAATTGTGCTAAAAGAGAATCTTAAGGTTGTGCAGGAGAACATTGAAAAAGCCTGTTATAAGGCAGGACGCAAAACAGATGAAGTAACACTTATCGCTGTAAGCAAAACAAAGCCTTTAAGTGATTTGGAGGAGGTTTTAGATGCAGGTGTAATTGAATTTGGTGAAAACAAGGTGCAGGAATTGTGCGATAAAGCAGAGCATATTAAGTCTCCGGTCCATTGGCATATGATTGGACATTTGCAGACTAATAAGGTTAAGTATATAATAGATAAAGTTACTTTAATCCACTCTGTAGATTCCATGAAGCTGGCAAAACAGATTTCTAAGGAAGCTTCTAAGCGGCAGGTTGATATGGATGTTTTAGCAGAAGTAAATGTGGCGGAAGAGGAGAGTAAGTTTGGACTTAAATTAACTGAAACTATTGATTTTATAAAGGAGGCTTCCAAGCTCCCTAATATACATATAAAAGGTTTAATGACCATTGCGCCATTTGTGGAGGAACCAGAAGATAATCGGCCTATTTTTAAAGCTTTAAAAGAATTGGCTGTGAATATAGATTCTTGCCAGATAGAAAATGTAAGCATGGATATTTTATCCATGGGAATGACCAATGATTATATGGTGGCAATCGAAGAAGGCGCTACAATGATAAGAGTTGGCACAGGAATTTTTGGCGAGAGAAATTATAAAATATAACAGGGTAAAGGAGATGTACTATCATGGGATTACTTGATTCATTTATTGGAACACTTCATTTTAATGATGAAGACTATGATGATTATGATATTGATGATGAAGAATTTGAAGATGAAGAACCTATTTCCAATAAAAACTTTTTTGGAAGGAAAAAAACTAGCAGTTATAGTCGTGAAGATAGTTATGAGGATGAAGATGAAACTGCGTCTGCAAGAGGCGCCTACAGCAGTCGTTTTAATGATGATAATACTGCTGCTTTCAAGCCGAGGGCAAAAACTCAGTCAATGCCAACAAGAAATAATGCATCTAAGCTGGTTCCTTTGACTTCTGCAAAGGATAATAAGATTTTTGTTATTCAGCCAATAGAGGATTCTGAATGCTGGTCTGTGATTGACTTTTTAAAAGAAGGTAAGGCTGTTATTTTGAATCTGGAGGGTATGAATGTTGATGACGCCCAGCATATTATTGATATTATTGTAGGCTGCTGCTATACGATTGAAGGCAGTATAAAAAGGGTTTCTGCCAGCATTTTTATCGCCGCTCCAAACGGAGTTGAGGTAAGCGGCGATATGTGGAAGGAAACTTTAGCTGGAGAAGGCATTACTGTTGATTTGAGAACCAATTTCTAAGGAGGATAAGATGATTTCACCAGAGGAGATTCTTGATAAAAAATTTGAAAAGGGCAGAGGCTACGATAAAAAGGAGGTAGATGATTACCTTCAGGAGTTATATAACGAATTTGTTGCTCTTCACCAGAGAAATGGTGAACTTGAGGATCAGATTAAAACATTAAACAGTGGTTTACAGCATTATAAGGCTATAGAGACTTCTTTACAAAAAGCTTTGATTCTTGCTGAAAAAACAGCCGACGAAACTATTCAGACCGCACGTTTGAAGGCGGACAGCATTATTCGCGAAGCGGAAAACCGAGCTTCAATGTATACTTCAGATTCCAGAGCTGAACTTGAGGCTGTTCATGGCAAAACTATTGGTTTAATGCAGGAATATGTTCGTTATAAGGCACAGTTTAACAAGCTTATTCAAGAACAAATTGAACTGCTTAATGGCTCTAGATTTGATATTCAGACTGAGGATCTTTTGGCGTTCCAGAAGATGAGCGAGGCCGCTGGAGAAGCTTCAAATCAGGATTTATCAGATACATTACCAATTCCAGATGTTGCTGACAGCAGCTATAAACCTTTAGATGATGCGTTGTCAGTACAGCCTACCATTCCCGGCGTCAGCTTTGGTGAGATGGAGGAGCATGACACTAATTACGAATCTGCCATCCCTGAAAAGCCTTCTAATGTGGAAGTTTATCAGACATATAAAGCAAGTGAAATGAATAGTCTGGATTATTTAAACGCTGCAGAGAGAATTAACGAAGAAGCTTTTAACAGCTCTGATGAAGATGATTAATTGTTATTATATAAAAAGCATTTTAACAGGTTACTTTACAGGGTTATTTAACCAATGTAAAGTAACTTTCTGTTTTATTGTTACTATTTATAGAAAGACGAGGAAATATTATGAAGAATAATTATTCTTGTTTAACCGTACACTATGATGGAAAGCCTATATATGATATCGGTTTTTTTACAGATTTTTCTAACTTACCTTCCATGTGTGAATCTATTGGATTAAAAAATCGTAAGGTGTGCATTGTAACTGACAGCCATGTTGCAAAACACTATTTAAGTGAGTTAGAACAGACTTTTTCGGATACCGGAGTTTATGTAACCACATTTGTTTTCCCTGCCGGAGAGGAAAGTAAGAATCTTGACACAGTACGAGATTTGTATAAACATTTGATTTTACAGCATTTTGAAAGAAATGATTTATTAGTTGCTTTAGGCGGTGGAGTTGTTGGAGATTTGACCGGCTATACTGCGTCAACCTATCTTAGGGGAATTGATTTTATTCAGATTCCCACAAGTCTTTTAGCCCAAGTAGACAGCAGTATTGGCGGCAAGACCGGAGTGGATTTTGATTCATATAAGAATATGGTGGGAGCATTTCACCAGCCAAAGCTCGTATATATCAATACCTCCACATTAAATACCTTAAGTAAACGACAGTATTTGTCTGGAATGAGCGAGGTAATAAAGTATGGTATTATTAGGGACTCTCAATTTTTTAAGTGGATTAGTGAAAACAGAGATGATATTTTAAACCTTAATCATGATGTACTTTGCGAGATGATTTACCGTAGCTGTGATAATAAACGTATTGTGGTGGAGAAAGATCCAAAAGAAAAAGGTGAGCGCGCCCTATTAAATTATGGACACACGCTGGGACATGCTATAGAGAAGCTGACAGATTTTAAATATCTGCATGGAGAATGCGTAGCAGTGGGAATTATTTTAGCTGCAAGAATTTCATTTAATAAAAAATTAATTGATATTGATACCTTAAAGGACATTGAGGATTTACTTAAAGCCTTTCAATTTCCTGATATTAAGGGTTATGCTATTGATAAGGTTCTTGAAACTGTCAAGTCTGATAAGAAAATGTCGGCGGGCAGAATACGTTTTATTGTGATTGATGCTATTGGACACGCCTATATAAGCAACGAAATAGAAGATTGGGATATGCGTTCAGTCTTGGAGGAATATAATGGAGCAGGAGAGTAATGTTAAGTTTAAAACCACTTCCAAAACAATCTGGATTCTTTCATCTGTAATTTTTGCATCATTACTGTTTATAGACCAGTGGAGTAAGTATTTGGCAATTAAGCATTTGAAAAACCAAAACCCTGTTTCATTAATTAAAGATGTTTTTGAACTGTATTATCTTGAAAATAATGGCGCAGCATGGGGAATTCTTGCTGACAAGCAGGTTTTTCTAATTGGAGTTACGGTTATTGTACTATTTATAATTATTTATATTTATAATAAGATTCCATCATGCTCTAAATATTTACTGCTTAGGGCTTGCTTTATAATGATTGTATCAGGAGCGGCCGGCAACATGATTGACAGAATCAAGTATCACTATGTAATTGATTATTTTTATTTTAAACTAATTGATTTTCCGGTGTTTAATGCAGCAGACATTTATGTTACAGTCGGAGCTTTCTTGTTAATTATTGCATTGATTTTTGTTTATGATGAATCTGAGCTGGCATTTTGGAAATATTTTAAAAGCGGCGGACAGGATGGTTTACATAATTAATTTATGTAAACAAGATAAGGAGTACAGACTTGGATAGTAATACTAAAATATTTATAATTGAAGAAGCTGATGAATGCGACCGCCTTGACCGGATAATTGTGAAACATTTTCCTGAGCATACAAGAAGCTATATACAGCAACTAATCAATATTGGAAATGTTACAGTAAATGATAATATTCATAAGGCTAACTACAAGTGCCGCAAGGATGATGTAGTAAAAATAACCATACCTGAGCCTGTTTCAATAAATATAGAGGCTGAAGATATTCCTCTTAACATTGTCTACGAGGATGAAGATATATTAATTGTAAATAAACCAAAGGGAATGGTTGTTCACCCATCATCAGGACATTATAAGCATACCTTGGTTAATGCATTGATGTACCATTGTAAGGGAAAGCTTAGCGGCATAAATGGAGTAATGCGTCCGGGTATTGTCCACAGAATTGACCAGGATACTACCGGATTACTTATCATTTGCAAGAATGACAGCAGTCATAGATTCATTGCAGAACAACTTAAAAACCACACAATTACAAGGCGTTATTGCGCTATTGTTCATGGCAATATTAAAGAGGACGATGGTATTATTGATGCTCCAATTGGCAGACATCCGGTAGAACGAAAAAAAATGGCAGTTAATTATAAAAATGGTAAACCTGCCATAACACATTATAAAGTTCTTATGCGCTTCGGACAATATACTATGGTACAGTGCGAGCTGGAGACAGGACGTACACACCAGATTAGAGTACATATGTCTAGTATTCATCATCCACTGCTTGGGGATACTGTTTATGGTGGGAAAAGTTCAGCCTTTCATTTGCAGGGACAATGCCTTCATGCCAAAGTTATCGGATTTATACATCCTAGGAGTAATGAATATATGGAATTTGATTCTGAGCTGCCGGAATATTTTAAAAAACTTATTAAAAAATTAAATAAAAATTAAATATTTCTGTGATATAGTATAGGGTATATGCATTAATTAAATGCTTCACTCATTATAAAGGTACATAACTATTATTTTACAAGAAAGGATTTATTTATCAATGAAAAAGAAATTTAAAGCACGTTACCTGCTGTTTTTATTAATTCCATTATTACTCGGAATAATATTTGTAGTATTATACCTGTACAAGCTAAACTCGCAAATACAGCGCCCTGATGAAAAAAAGCCTGTTAAAGTTGAAGTTAATAAAGATGTGGTATTAGAGAAAGACGAGGATGACGATTCTTGGGATATTGCATTGTTTGGCTTAGATGCCAGAGACAAGTCTTTAGATAAAGGTAATCACAGTGATGTAATTATGATTGCCCATGTGGATGGCAATACAAAGAAAGTAAATATTTTCTCTGTTTACAGGGATTCGTATGTAAATATTCCAGACAGAGGTTTTGACAAATTAACCCATGCCTATGCCTATGACGGATACGAGTTGGCCTTAAGCACATTAAATACAAACTATGACCTTAATATAGAGAAGTTTGTTACTGTCAATTTTGTTGCGTTAGAAGACGCTATCGACCTTCTTGGCGGAATTGAGATTGATGTACAGCCTGAGGAAGTAAAATGGTTAAATGGATATGTAACGAGCCTAAATAAAGAAAGCGGCTTAAACAAAGTTACCTTAATCAGCGGCCCGGGCAAACAGACTTTGACCGGTTCACAGGCTGTTGCTTATTGCCGCATACGATATACATCAGGAGGCGACTTAAAAAGGGCGCAACGCCAGAGAACTGTATTAAATGAAATGCTTAAAAAGGCAAAATCCACTGATATTAGCACTTTACTGGATATCGTTAATACTATGACAAATGAGATATATACAAATCTTAAGACCAGTGAGATTATAGATTTGGCAAAAGACATTGGTTCATATAATATTGATAAAAGCGAAGGATTTCCGTATCATGTTAAACAAACAAGCGCAAGCTGCTATAATGCAGGCAGTACTAAAAATCTATCAATTGTAGCGCCCACAAATTATCTTGGAGATATGGAGACTTTACACAAAGATATTCTTGGATATACTGATTATGAACCAAGCTCTAAGGTTAAGGAATTTGCACAAACCCTACAAGTATATCAGGAGCCTGTAAAAGAAGAAACTACCACACAAGCTGCTCAAAATAAGTAGGTAATAAAATAGACATTTTTTACCTACTGTGATAAAATTATTTTATATTATAGACATAGGAGGGATGACGTATGAGTAAATCAATTGTTACCATTGGACGACAATTTGGAAGCGGCGGAAGAGAGGTTGGTGAAAAACTGTCCAAAAAATTAAATGTTCCATTTTATGATAAGGAGTTGTTGAAACGCGCTGCTAAAGAAAGTGGACTTTGCGAGGAGATATTTGAAAATTTTGACGAAAAGCCCACCAGTAGTTTTCTCTATTCTCTTGTTATGGATCCATATTCACTGGGATATACCAACAATGGCTTTGAACTTCCTTTAAATCATAAGGTATTTTTAGCCGCCTTTGATACTATTAAAAAGATTGCTAATGAAGGTCCCTGTGTTATTGTTGGACGTTGTGCAGACTATGCATTACAGGATTATAATAATTGTATAAACTTGTTTATTAAGGCGCCAATAGAACAACGTATTAAACGTATTTCCAGCAAATATAATTTATCCGAAAACAAAGCCAAAGATATGATTTATAAGAAGGATAAACAAAGAGCCAGCTATTATAATTATTATTCCACAAAAAAATGGGCAGATATAAAAAACTACCATATGTCAATAGACAGCAGCTTTTTAGGCATAGATAAAACTGTCGATATGCTCGTAGAATTTATTGCTCAATTTGAAAAAAAATAATATTTTGCATGTGTAAAGTTTAAATTATTTATAAGAATCAGGAGGTTATTTTATTATGCCATTTATAAACATAAAAGCTAACGTACCTATTAGTAAAGAAAAGGAAGTAAATATTAAAAGCCGCTTTGGAGAGATAATTACCGATATAGGTAAAACAGAAAGCTGGCTTATGGTTGGTATTGAAGGCGATTCCTCACTATATTTCAAAGGGAGTGATGAACCTTGCGCAATTGCAGAGGTTAGTCTGTATGGAAAAGCCAGTCCATCTGCATATAATAGCTTAACAGGACATATTACTGATACATTAACCAATGAACTTTCCATTCAATCTTCAAGGATATATGTTAAATATAACGAGGTCGAATATTGGGGACTTAATGGAAATAATTTTTAAAATGAGTCAAAGAATGTCAAATGCTATAAAAATAAACAACATAGTATAATTTTCATTATATATTTAAACATATACTAAAATACACCCAACTATTCGTTAAACTTGTGTTTAACGAATAGTTGGAAATCGGTTAAACACGTCTTCCTTATATAATTACATAGTATCTTCTACTTTACATCGGTTGTATAAAACAACCGATTTTTTAAGAAAGCTGGTTATAAACATGGAAAAAAATTATTCAAAACAAAAAGATATTGAGTACATCAGAAAGATTAATGAGCTCCTTGGCAAGCTTCCTAAATTCTGCGATTCTTATTTTACAGCTATTGAAACTACGAAAATGCCCCGTACAAGAATGGCTTACGCCTATGACCTTGTAAATTATTTTACTTATTTACAGGAGCATAATCCATTATATAAAAATATTAATATGCATGATATACCTATAGATATCATTAAACACCAAACAGCTCAGGATATACGTGAATATTTGCGCTGGCTTCAGGTTTATGATAAAGATAATATGGTTATCACCAATGAAAATAAAGGATTAAAGCGCAAATTATCCACGCTTCGCAGTTTCTACAAGCACTACTATAATGAAGAAATAATTGATAAAGATCCCGCCGCATTAGTACAAACTCCCAAGCTTCCGGAAAAGGAAATTGTTCGTCTGGAGGTAAATGAAGTTGCACAGCTTCTTGATAATGTAGAATCTGGCGATAAATTAACTAAAAGCCAACAAAAATACCATGACAAAACAAAAAGCCGAGATTTGGCTCTTGTAACCCTGCTGCTTGGTACAGGAATGCGTGTGTCTGAATGTGTAGGAATCAACATAACTGATATTGACTTTGATAATAATGGAGTTAAAATACGTAGAAAGGGAGGAAATGAAGCAATACTCTTCTTTAGCGATGAAGTAGCCTCCGCCCTTATGGAATACATAGAAGAACGAAATAATATGAATCCTCTAAGCGGACACGAAGATGCACTGTTCCTCTCACTTCAAAACAAGCGAATTGGAGTCCGTTCAGTTGAAAACATTGTGAAAAAATACTCTCAGTCTGTTACATTGAAAAATATATCACCTCATAAGCTTCGCAGTACTTATGGCTCTGCACTTTATGAAAATACAGGAGATATATACTTGGTAGCAGACGTATTGGGGCATAAAGACGTCAACACCACAAGAAAGCACTATGCAAAAATGGCTGAAAACCGCCGCCGGTATGCCGCTGATAAAGTCACCTTGAGGGAATCTTCAACTATTAAGACCCACACCAAGTAAATCCAGCTCTCTCCTGCTTTTACACTCTTTAATTTTTATTTTTTAATTCTTATTTTAGGAGAGATTTTGTTTTTTGCTATATGATATTTATGATAGAGCTAGTAAAATTAATACTTCTTGGGGGTTTGTCAAGTAAATGTAACTATTTATATAATAAAAGAGTTCCCTGGGGGAAGGAACTCTTATTTATATATAACCTTACATGAGAATGATTATGGGACAAAAGGGTGTAACTCTCATGTAAGGTTATATTCAAAGTGACATACTGCCCTGCCTCTACAGGCGGGGACAGGCCGGGGGCTTCCCATCCTCAGCAAGGTTGGTTCTCGTTCGATAGTACCAATAAAGAAAAACTAATAGTAATAATAGTTTATCCGCTAATCTGTCGTGTAGTGCGGAATTACAATATGCCTGCCTTCTGTAATAGAATCTCCACAAAGATGATTAATCTCTCTTACCTCTGTAATATAATCCTCTAAATTATCATATTCCTCTGTACAATTCTCTCTTGCAATAGACCATAATGTATCTCCCTCCATAATTGTAATGTTTGTAAAATACTTCTGATGGTGCTCCTTATCTGCCTTAGCTTCTATAAACCCTGTCAAACAGGCGCCAAGCAAAAATGCTGCCAGTACAACAAATATCATTCTTATACGTTCTATACTATGTAATCTTTTTTTAGCATCTCTCCTGCTGCTTCCGTTAATGCTATATAAATATGTATTCTCCATAATAATCTCCTCCCGTTGCATGTGTAATATCATCTATACTTTAAAGCTTTATCACGAACAATTGTTTGCTACAATTGAATTATATCGAACAATTGTTTTTGTGTCAATACTTTTTCGAAAATTTGTTTGGAAAATTTGTTCGATTTTTTTATGAACATCTGTTTACATTTGTATTATTAATATGTTATAATGTATTAAATAACATTAATATTTAATGTTAAAGTAATAAACAGTTACGCAAAAACATTTATGCTGTACATCTATGTACACAATATATATTAAGGAGGTAAAAGCGCCTATGGCAGGTAAGATAACCGCAAAACAAAAGGAGATTCTTGATTTTATAAAGCAACAGATTTTAGAGAAGGGTTATCCGCCAGCAGTACGTGAGATTTGTAAAGCTGTGAATCTAAAATCTACTTCTTCAGTTCACTCCCACTTGGAAACCTTGGAAAAGAACGGATATATACACAGAGATCCTACGAAGCCTAGAGCAATCGAGATTTTGGACGATCAATTTAATTTAACGAGAAGAGAGCTTGTGAATGTACCAATTATTGGTACTGTAACTGCAGGTCAGCCTATTTTGGCCACAGAAAGCATTGAAGACTACTTTCCCCTTCTTCCTGACTGTGTACGCAACAAGCAGACGTACATGCTCCATGTAAAGGGCGACAGTATGATTAACGCCGGTATATTTGACGGAGATTTGATTTTGGTAGAGGAAGGGTGTACAGCCCACAATGGAGAGATTATTGTAGCATTAATTGATGATTCTGTTACTGTTAAGAGATTTTATAAAGAAGATGGACACATACGCCTTCAGCCGGAGAATGATTCTATGGAGCCTATCATTGTCCCTGATTGCCAGATTATTGGCAAAGTTATAGGATTGTACAGATTTAATATTGTATAGACTGTTACTCTCTGCTTCTTTACATAAAAACAGAGCGCATAGACTGTTCTCTATACGCTCTGACGCTGTGTTTCTGTTTAGTTGTAACTGTAGTATTTGACAAATCAGGATTTATAGGTACAAGTCTTTGGCAAAACAAATTGCACCGTCTAATTTATCGTATGGTGGATAGTTATTTATGCGATTGTATCCGAGTTTTTCATACAATTTAACAGCATCTTTCATTATTTCTCTTGTCTGCAATATCATTTTTTGAAAGCCCTGTTGCTTTGCTTTAGCCTCAATTATTTTCATCATATCAGTGGCTATGTGATTACCTCTATATTTAGGCTCTACCCATACACGTTTGATTTCAATATCACTTTCAGAATATTTTTTTAATCCTGAACACGCAACGGGAACATCATCAATATAAGCAATAAGTACGTCCTGTATGCTTGTAGAAATATTGTATGGAATGAAAGATTTTCTATTTTCTGCACCGCCCACAATTCTATTGTAATAATCTTCTGTAATCAAATAAAATTTATGAAAATCTTTATTAGTACCATCTTTCCATCTAAACTCTAAATTGCTCATAACTAACCTCCAAATCAGGAATTTATCTATTTCCTTGCCCATTCCCGTAATAATAAATTACCAACACAAAAGCAAAGGAAATAAGCTGTGCAACCATAAATATGATACCATAATACCATTCATTTTTCTACCGCATATTCATTAACCTTCTCCACTCAGTCCGATATCTATGGAAAAAATTATGCAAAAAAACTGATAAACTAAAGAAGCACCCAGAAATATATCTGGATGCTCCCCTTCTAAAGAATGATAAAGAGAAGTTCTGGGAAAGAATCGCCATTCAATCCCAGAGTAAGCTCTACTCTCTAGACTATGTACTCTTTTAACATGAAATATGATACCATAATTATGACGAATGGTCAATAACTATGCGACATTTTAATTGGAATAATGTAAAAAATACAGACTATTGTATACAGTCTGTATTTATAACTGGATTAAATTACTCTTCATTATCCGATAATTCATTATCCGATAATGTCTGGTCAATCTCGGCATCAATATTCCTGACATTACTCCTTGCCTGCATAACAAGCTTTTGCTCTTTATAAGTATTCCTGTATATAATAAACAGAATAAATAACAAAAATGTAACCG
>CANQSN010000026.1 GCA_947626505.1 uncultured Lachnospiraceae bacterium | reverse complement strand
TCCTGTGTCACCGGCTGTATTACTGTTTCCTGTGCTATTCACGTTTTGGTTATTATTGGTGTTATCGCCGGTTGTTGTGCTGCTGCCTGTGCCACTTCCGTTATCGCCGGTTGTTCCACTGCTTCCTGTACCACTGTCACCGACTGTTCCGCTGCTGCCTGTGCTGCTTCCGCTGTCGCCTGTTGTACTACTACTTCCTGTGCTGCTTCCGCTATCGCCTGTTGACGTATTATCATCTTCATTATCGTCGCTTCCCATTTCACTTATAAGCTTGAAAGGAATATTATGTTCCTCTGCATACTGCTTTGCATAAGAATCTGCTGTTGAATAAATCGTCAGGTTGTCACAGTAATTAAAAGCACTTTCTCCTATACTTGTTACGTTTTTCGGTATTATTATACTTGTCAAACCGCTACAACCATAAAAAGCCTCATCTCCTATGCTCGTTACGCTTTCTGGTATCACAGTGTTTTTACAACCATATACTAATGCATTAGATTCTGTTTCAATAATTGCATTACAGTTATCTCTGCTGTCATATTTTTTATTGCCAACATCAACTTTTATACTTTCAAGACCGCTACAACCATAAAAAGCATCATTTTCTACTCCTATGCTCGTCACACTTTCCGGTATTGTTATGCTTTTTAAATCATTACATTCCATAAAAGCATAACTTCCTATGATTGTCACTCCATCCGGTATTGTTATGCTTTCAATGATGCAGCCACAAAAAGCCCACCAATCTATGATTGTAACACTTGCAGGAATCACAGTATTTTTACAACCATATACTAATGCATTAGATTCTGTTTTAATAATTGCATTACAATCTTCTCTGCTGTCATATACTTTATTGCCGGCAGCAACTTTTATACTTTCAAGGCTGCTACAGTCGCAAAAAGCCCATTCTCCTATACCTGTTACACTTTCTGGTATTGTTACACTCTTTAAACCACTACAATCTCTAAAAACTTCATCTCCTATTCTTGTTACTCCTTCTGATATTGTTATGTCCTTTAAACCTCTACAACCATAAAAAACACCCTCTGCTATTCTTGTCACGTTTTCTGGTATTGTTATGTTTGTTAGACCGCTACAGCCTAAAAAAGCATATCGGCCTATGCTTATTACTCCTTTCGGTATTGTTATACTTGTTAAACTTCTACAACCATCAAAAGCATCATCTCCTATTCTTGTTACTCCTTCCGGTATTGTTATGCTTGTTAGACCAATACATCCAGAAAAAGCATACGCTCCTATGCTCGTTACGCTTTCTGGTATCACAGTGTTTTTACAACCATATACTAATTCGTTAGATTTTGTTTCAACAATTGCATTACAGTTTTCTCTGCTGTCATATACTGTATTGCCAGCAGCAACTTTTATACTTTCAAGACTACTACAGTTACTAAAAGCACCATCTGCTATTCTTGTCACGTTTTCTGATATTTCTATACTTGTTAGACCGCTGCAGCCATTAAAAGCACCAATTCCTATGCTCGTTACTCCCTTTGGTATTGTTATGCTCTTTAAACCTCTGCAATAACTAAAAGCATCTACTCCTATACTAGTTACTCCTTCTGGTATTGTTATACTTGTTATTTTTCTACAATTATAAAAAGCAGACCTCCCTATACCTGTTACTTGCTTACCGCCTATTTCACTCGGAATCTCAAGCTCTGTGTCAGTACCATTATATTTTGTGATTGTCACTTTCTCATTCCATATGCTATATTGGTATCCCTCATAACTGCCTGTCTCCGCATTTGCCACTACCACCCCTGATGGCAGGTAAAAACTTCCCATCACTAAGGCAAGCGCCAAAACAAGACTTAAAATACGTTTCATGTTCTTCATGTAAATTCCTCCTCGTATAATATTATTTAAGAGCAATCGAAGCAAAATAAAAACTGCGGTCACTTTAAGAAAACCGCAGCCAACACTCCGATTTCTCACATTATACTTCTTGCCGCAGAAAAGCATGGAAATAGCGCAAAGTCTCCGGCTCTCCATATGGCAAGAAGTATTATTGTGAGAAATCAAGAACGAGGTGTAAGTATGCGTCCACACCTACACCTCGTTATATTAAATATATCATAAGGTCACAAACTAAACCCACTTAACACATTAATAATATGGCTTGTAAAGAAAAAACAATTCCATTATAATAATTATGTGTGTATCGCAGACTTGTCTGTATTGTGTGGTACTATCGATACCATGCCTTGCCCGCCGCTGCTTCCGACAGCGTCGGGTGGTACACCGATTAGTTCTTGAATTCTCAACCTTATTTTACCATACCGGCATTTTTTCCACAAGTGTAAATTCTCCCTTATGCCTAAAACACGTCAAAGCTTCTCCTTCATCACTTCTATCGCCTTATTAAGCTGATTATCCTGAGCCTTATTATACTCATCCCCAGTCTGCGCCTTAATGTCATACTCCACTTCCACATCCGGCTTAATTCCTTCGCCATGGATACACGTACCATTCGGAGTAAAATACTTAGAAACCGTAAGCTTCATAGCCGAACCGTCTCCAAGAGGAAACAGCTTTTGCACAATCCCCTTACCAAATGTCGTAGTCCCTACAATTGTACCGATACCATAATCCTTAACCGCTCCCGTAAAAATCTCGGCAGCGCTGGCGCTGTTACCATTTACCAGAACCACTAAAGGCTTCTTAAACTCCTTGCTCCCATCGCAAATATATGTGTCGCCTTTATCATTTTTATCCTTAGTATACACTATTGTCCCCTTAGGAAGCATATTTTGCAGCGTTTCAACCACAGTGCCAAGAACTCCTCCGGGGTTATCCCTCAAATCAATAATTAACCCCTTCTCTCCCTGTGCTTCTAAATCATTTAACGCCTTAATATATTGAGATGTTGTAATAGTATCAAACTCTGTAATCTGGATATACCCAATATTATCCTTTAACATCTCATACTCGATAGTAGGCACATCCACGCTCCTTCTGGTAATCGTAAATGTCATCTCGGAGTCGCTTGAAGCGCGATGGAATGTCACATCAACAGTGCTTCCTTCCTCTCCCTTAATTTTTGACACGATATTGTCAAGCTCCTGCCCGTTAATATCCTCTCCGTTTACCTCTGTAAGCAAATCGCCATCTCTAACTCCCGATTCATAAGCCGGCCCATTTTCAAATGCCTTCACCACCAAAACATACCCCGTATCGGTATCCAACCGGACGCTTACGCCAATACCAACATAAGTTCCGGCAGTACTCTCCTGAAGCTTATCATACTCCTCCTTCGTATAATAAACAGAGTATGGATCGTCCAATCCATTCATTAATCCCTTGTAAATATTTTCCTCAAGATTATCATCATCCACATCATTTAGATAATAAGTATCGATAATCTTCTGAATATCAGAAGCCTTATCCTCAATCCTGTCAGTACGACTTCCTTTTCCCAGCGAACATCCAGTAACAAATGCGCCTATAAGCACAATGCTGCAAACTGCATATACCGCTTTGTTCCAAATCTTCTTAGTTGTTTTTTGCATTATTTTTTCCCGCTTTCCTTGTTCCTTATTTATTTTATGACAGTAAATGGTGTTGTATGCTTTTTACTCACTATCCGGATCACTATCGTCCTTCAAGTCGCTGCTCTTTTCTTCTTTGTCGCCTGCATCGTCCGCCTCTGTAGTATATTGCGAAGTATCTTCATCAACTACCTCAGTAGTAGGAGTAGAGCTGTCGCTATTATCCTTCTCAGGGTTATTATTTATATCATCATCTGTAATATCCGGCGTATTGCTGTCATCAGAGTAATCGCTGTCGTTACTGCTCTTTGTACTTTTCAAATAAGGTATAGGGTTGACATAACGTCCATTTACCCTTACGCCAAAATGGCAGTGCGGACCTGTAGACCACCCTGTAGAACCGGACAACGCAATCTTTTGCCCTTTCTTTACAGTATCGCCGACGTCCACCAGAAGTTTTGAGTTATGCATATAAACTGTAGATAACCCTCCGCCATGATTTATCAGAATATAGTTTCCAGCGCTGCTGCTATATGTCGAAATCGACACCACACCATCCTCGCCGGCATAAATGCCGGAGCCGCTTGGAACTGCGATATCAATTCCTGCATGAAGTCTTCTGCTTCCTGTCAATGGATGCACGCGATATCCAAATGGAGATGTAATAGTGTAATGCCCCGGCGCGGGCCACAAAAACTTGCCCCCCGTATACTCTGACGGTAACGCTGCATACATCTCATCATCATACGAAAGAGCGCTGCTTTCTGCCGCCGCAATGGCAGCCTCGCACTCCTCCTCCGCTTTCTCATAACTCTTTATAAGATTCCCCGCTGCCGAAATGTTCTTATTGTAATGCTTAAGCTGCTTGGATTTATCCCTAATTAAAGCATTCACAGAATCCTTCTCCGTCTGCAAATCTATCGTCACCTGCGCCAGCTCCTGCTGTTTTTCGGAAATAACCGCTTCCTTTTCTGCAATGGCGTTTAACGAAGCCCTATACTTCTCCAGCAAATCCGCATCATACTCCTGTATCATTGAAGCAAGCGACGTCCTGTTAAGCATATCTCCAAGAGAAGTGGAACCAGCCAAAGCATCCATAAATGTATAATTGCCATGTTCATACAGATACTTTATGCGAAGCTTCATGGCAGCGTATTGCTGTCCCTCCTGCCTAAGCTCTTTATCAAGCTCTTGCTGCACCATATCGAGATTATCCTGAATACCCGCCTGCTGCCCTTTCATATACACCAAATCATCATCAAGCTCCAGCAGCTTGCCATCCAGTTCATCAATATAGCGCACCGCATCATCCTTATATATCTGAAGGTCCTTAAGCAGCTCCTCGGCGGAATCTTTGCTACTTCTGACGTCATTTAATTCATTTACCATATCATGAATATTTTCGGTAGTTGCATTTTCATCCGCCTCATCCTGAGCAGCATAAATGTTTGAAACATTTCCCTCGTCCATAACATTCCATGCAACAAAAATGCCGCATAAAACGCCAATAAATACCAGACACCATATCTTATGCATAAATCCTTTCTTACATTTTTCAATCACGATACCAACTCCATTCCGCTAAATAAGCAATCACACCTTTAAATGCCTGTGTACTGTAATTAAACTCCCCGCCATTCCAATACCCACACCAAGCGCCAGACAAACAGGCGCCAAAATAATAAACACCTTACCCGGACTCATCAGCATAAGCCAGCTTGCCATCTGGGAAATATCATCATTTACAAGTTTTAACAAAACCTCATAAAGTCCAAACAACAGCCCCAGCGGAAGCAATGCGCCTACAAAACCAATCACCATACCCTCCACAATGAATGGACCTCTTATAAAATGGTCTGTTGCGCCAATCAGACGCATAATAGCAATCTCCTCTTTACGGACAGAAATCGCTACAACAACCGTATTGCTGATAAGGAAAACAGACACTAACAACAATATTACAATAAGCGAAATTGAAGATACGCTGATAATGGCATTAAGCCTTTGCAGACTTTCCATAGTAGACTGCGGGCTGTTTACATACCGCACTCCTGTAATATTGTTAAGGTAGTTAGTAATATTTTCCTGATCTGCCATACTTTTCAAAGTCACCATGTATGAATCGGATTCGCCAAGCGGATTCTCATCGCCAAAGCTTGCCAGCAAATCCTCATTGTTAGAATAATACTGACTGGCAAATTCCTTCCATGCATCATCTGCGGATTTATACGTGACGTTGGCAACCTCTTTCCTTGCGCTTATATCACGCCCAATCTGTGCAATTTGCTCCGGCGTCGTATCCTTATTAAAATAAACTGAAATAGTAATAGTTGATTCTGCGCTATTTACAATATTACGAAAATTAATAAGAATAGCCAAAAACACTCCAAGCATAAACAGGCATGCCACCATTGTTCCCACTGACGCCAAAGAAAACATTTTATTTCTTTTTATACTAAGCAGTCCCTGTTTAACACTGTAAGAAAATGCTTTAAAACTCATTGCTGTACCCACTTTCCTCATTATCGCTAATCAATATGCCGCGATTCAGGGTAATAACCCTTTTTCGCATCTGATTTACAATCTCATTGTCATGCGTCACCACTAAGACGGTTGTCCCTTGTTGGTTGACTCTTTCTAAAAGCTTCATAATCTCCATAGAATTGGCCGGATCAAGATTACCTGTCGGCTCATCTGCCAAAATCATTGAAGGACGATTTGCCAAAGCCCGCGCAAGAGCCACCCTTTGCTGCTCTCCGCCAGACAACTCCTGCGGCAGACAGTTCTCCTTATTGGAAAGTCCCACCATGCTTAACAACTCCGGCACTCTAATCTTTATATCTCTTGTTGAAGCCTCCACCACTCTCATGGCAAATGCAATATTCTCATATACACTGCGGTCCTTTAACAGCCTAAAATCCTGAAAAACCGTTCCGATTTGCCTTCTGATATAAGGAATACCCTTAGAATTAACAGAAGCCAAATCATTACCCATGACTCTCACCATCCCTTTAGCAGGTGAAATCTCCTTTAACACAAGCTTAATAATAGTGGATTTACCGGAACCGCTTGCGCCCACTATAAAAACAAATTCTCCCTTGCGAATTCTAAAGTCAATATCATCCAGCGCCTTATTGCCGCCGGGATAAACCATGGAAACACTGTTAAACTGAACCATTATAAATTCTCCTTTACCTAGTTATATCGTAATGTGCGCAGTGTCATAAAAACCCATTACCAGCATCTGATATTATAAATTCTCTGGAAATTAAGCTTTTCATGATATCTTCCCGGCTTTATACAGCCAATCCACACACATTACGATATATTCTCGTAATAACTGCTGCACGTATCTGATTCCGGCGTCCCCCGATTACCGGCATCATATATTGGAACAATAAAAACAGCATATAAATTTTAAATTAAAACAATGAACTAATATTCTAACGTCTCCATATACTTCATGTACTTTACAACCATCAATGCAATCTTAAATGTTATCGCATCCTCAAACACTCTAAGGTCTAAGCCTGTGGACTTCTGAAGCTTGTCCAGCCTGTAAACCAAGGTATTGCGATGAATGTATAACTGTCTTGAAGTCTCCGACACATTAAGACTGTTCTCAAAAAACTTGTTAATAGTTGTCAATGTCTCGTCATCAAACTCATCAGGAGAACGCCCATCAAAAATCTCCTTAATAAACATCTTACAAAGAGGAATAGGAAGTTGATAAATAAGACGTCCAATACCAAGATTACTATATGCAATAATATTGCGGCTCTCATAAAAAATCTTTCCTACATCCAGAGCCATCTTAGCTTCTTTATATGAGCGCGACACCTCTTTAATCTCATTTACCACAGTACCATATGCCACATGTACCTGCGTCATTACCTCCGTATTCAGCATATCTACAATTACGCTGGCGGTTTTAGCCATGTCCTCATAGGTCTCATTCTGCTTAACTTCCTTTACCAAAATGATATTCTTCTCATCAACAGCAGTGATAAAATCCCTTGTCTTGGTAGAAAAAATACTGCGGACTGTCTCTAAAGCATTATTATCCTTTTCATTCTTCGTTTCAATAATAAATACCACACGTCTCACATCAGTGTCAATATGTAACTTCTTGGCACGATTATAAATATCTACCAATAACAAATTATCCAGAAGAAGATTCTTAATAAAGTTATCCTTATCAAATCTCTCCTTGTAAGCGACAAGCAGATTCTGTACCTGAAAAGCAACAATCTTGCCAATCATATATACATCATCAGTCTCTCCCTTGGCCAAAATAATGTACTCCAACTGGTTATCATCTGACACCTTAAAAAACTGATATCCCTGCAGCACCTGACTTTCCGCCGGTGAACTTACAAATGCCAGCACTGCTTCTTCACAATCCTCTGCCACTGTAAATGTACTTGCCAGTGACTTCCCTTCAGTGTCCATTACACACAAATCAATTCTTGTAATGGATTTGATTCCTTCAATAGTATCTTGAAGAATCTGATTTGAAATCATGTACTCACGCTCCCTTTTATATATTCATAGATATTATTGTTTAAGCAAATATGCTAATACGTCTACATATATATAATCACTATATTAAAAATGCATATAAAACCATCTATACATATCTATTTTATAGCAAAACGCACAAAAATAAAAGAGGAAATGCGAAATTTTTTGCATTTCCTCTAAATATTCATAGTATATTCACAAATAGCCTATGACATATTCCAAATATTAGTTAGTAATAACCTTCTCAGTCTCCTTATCGAAGATATGAATCTTACTTAAGTCAAATGCTAACTGAACAATGTCGCCCGGCCTTGCTGTTGTACGAGCATTAACTCTTGCTGTGATATCATACTGGTCGATAGCAAAGTATAAGTATACCTCAGCACCTAACATCTCGTAAATCTTAATGTCTGCATCAATAACAGACTCTGGTGAAGACTCAATGAACAACTGCTCATCATGGATATCTTCAGGACGAATACCAAGAATAACCTCTCTGTCCTTGTATCCCTCTAACTTCTCAGCCTTCTGCTCAGGAACCTTAATAGAATGTGAACCAAACATCAATAAAGTATCTGCGCCGCTCTTAACAACTTTAGCTTCAATGAAGTTCATAGCAGGAGAACCCATAAATCCAGCTACAAACAAATTCTGAGGAGTATCATACAGATTCTGAGGAGTATCGCACTGCTGAATGATACCATCCTTCATAACTACAATTCTTGTACCCAGCGTCATAGCCTCTGTCTGATCATGTGTTACATAAATAATAGTTGTCTGTAATCTCTGATGAAGCTTAGAAATCTCAATACGCATCTGTACACGAAGCTTAGCATCCAAGTTTGAAAGCGGCTCATCCATAAGGAATACCTTAGGCTCACGCACAATAGCGCGTCCCATTGCCACACGCTGTCTCTGACCACCTGATAAAGCCTTAGGCTTACGGTCAAGCAAATGCTCAATATCAAGAATCTTAGCTGCTTCATGAACAAGCTTATCAATCTTCTCTTTTGGAGTCTTTCTCAGCTTAAGACCAAACGCCATATTATCATACACTGTCATATGTGGGTACAAAGCATAAGACTGGAATACCATTGCGATATCTCTGTCCTTAGGTTCTACGTCATTAACCAGCTTGTCACCAATCCACAACTCACCCTGACTGATATCTTCCAAACCTGCAATCATACGAAGAGTAGTTGACTTACCACATCCAGAAGGTCCAACGAAGATAATAAACTCTTTATCCTCAATATCAAGATTAAAATCCTTAACAGCGTTGAAACCATTTGGATAAATTTTGTAAATGTTTTTTAATGTTAAACTAGCCATTTTGTTTTGTTCCTCCTTAGGATATTTGTGCTGTTTTTCAACTAGTACAATTTTAACTCATTTAATTTTCAAATACCATATTACTATTGAACAAAAAATTTTTTGTTATGTTGTTAAAAATGTATATCGTTGACTACTTCCTATAAAAAATACTTATAATCGCAAAAATTTATCGTATATTATTACCCAAACTCAAAAAACCCTCTCCCAAAGTTTCCTTTGCATTAGTAATAATAACAAATGCCTGCGGATCATATTTGGCGACTATTTCCTTAATAGCTACAAGCTGCTTCTTACTTGTTACACACATCAACATAGTTCGATTTCTATCGCGGTAAAGCCCTTTTACATCAATCCCCGTTATGCCTCTGTTCATTTCCCGCATAACCGCCCCCGCAATCTGCTTTGAATAATCTGAAATAATAAACGCTATATGCGAGCGCCCCAAGCCGCCAATTACAAGGTCTGATGTGAACGAAATAATAAAAATTGTTATTAATGCATACAAACCCTTTTCCATTCCGAATACAAAAAATCCCGCCGCTACAACTACCCCGTCAATCATACCCATAATTCTTGGAATAGAGTGGTGTGGAAAAACATCATGCAAAAGCGTTGCAAATAAATCGCTTCCTCCTGTGGAGCCTTTGGATAAAAGTACAAGACCAATTCCGACGCCTTCAATCAATCCGCCAAAAAGACTGCAAAGCACCGTATCCTTCGGCAGAATTTTAAACTGTGGAAGCACGCCAAGAAATACAGTCAGGCACACAGTTCCCCACAGGCTGTTTCCCACAAAATTGCTGCCCTTTCTTTTATATGCCGCAATAAATAACGGGATATTTACTACAATTGTAGTAAGCCAAAGTGGAATACCTTCAGAAAAATATCCTCCTACAAACCATTCATTGTGGCTAAACAATCTCTCAGTATACTGTTTAACCATAATTGCAATTCCCGATACTCCTCCTGTGACAAGCTGCATTGGCTCTAACACATTTCCAACTGCAAATGCCATAAGCAGCGCACCGATTGCCGAATACAAATAATTCATAAAAATGCACCATCCTTTGTATTAGGATGGTGCATTTTGAAAAAATTATTCTTTTTATTTTAGGCTATAGCCTCCCATAACAAATACCTTGCATGATTTTGAAGCCTTAACCCCTGTTCCATTCTTTGTTACAAGATAATTATGATTTATGGAAACAGCCTTTCCCGATGCAAGCGAAATCCCATCTGTAACATCTGACATTGCGCCTGTTGTTTTAGCCTTGCCAGAAATCACAATAACCATTGCGCCGCTGTCGCATACAAGCTTTCTTCCTTTAGAAAGAGTTACCGACTTATAACCTGACTCCTTCTCAACATCCTGAAGCTTTTGGTCTACATAGCTTTTTGTCACGAGCGGATCTGCATTTGAACCCGGATCAGAACTCGCTGCGCCCACCATCATACCGGCGCTGAATATAATTATTACTGCAAATACTGCAATAAACCATCGTTTCTTCATCATCCATACTCCTTTTGCTATTTTACCTTGTTATTGTTCGTTCCAAGTACGATACGTATATCGGCTTTTTTAAGCTTACCCACCTTAATCTCTGCATTCGGGAAATACTCTAACAGGTCTTCTCCCTGTCCCTTCTTAGTTACGTATATTACACATTCCTTCAAATGGTAATTACGCTCTGTCTCTGTAGCAGTGATTGTGTATCCATCCTTAGTAAGCTTATCCTTCCATCGAGCCGCCAGTCCGTTAATAGTGGTACTATTGTAAATCTCAATATCCAAATCTTTACTGTCCTCCGGCTCCTCAGGTTCCTCCGGTTCTTCTTTTTCCGTAGTTTCTTCTTCGGTAACTTCTTCCGTAGTAGCTTCTTCTGTTGTTACCTCCTCAGTAGTTGCCTTAGATTCAGCTTCTGTTGTCGCTCCTTCTTCAGCCGCCTCTGTAGTAGCCGGCGCTCCGGCAGAATTCAAATATTCTTTTACAGTTGCCTTAATCTTTTTATAGTCCAGAACATAGGCTTCTCCCTTTACCTTACCCTGCGCAACAGACATCTTAATATTATCAGGCGTAACCTGATACAAATAATCCATATAAGGACGCATTTTTGCAAAATTAGTATTACCTTTTACCATACTATAATATTCCTGATAGTAAGCTCCCATATCGTCTCGGCTGCCCAGCTCATGAATTGCCGACAAATATGCCTTAATATAATCCATAGAGCATTTAAGTCTCTCCGTCTCTGAAGAATATAATTCCGGTTTAGTAAGCATTCCCTTCACCTGATCTCCCATAAGCGTCTGCTCACCCTTTTTCAAATTAATCTTAATATTGCTGTCATTTTTGAAGCTCATGCTTTTAGGCACATTAAAACTAACCGGATCTAATATATTTACCATCCTGACAACATCGTCGCTTGTAATTGCTTCATAATAATCAATATTAGTTCCTATTACATCCTCCAGCGCCTTCGCTGTATATCCATAACGGTCAGAATCCTGTGAAAAACGTATACTTATGTCCCGCAGGTAAGAATTTTGCTTGATGTTTGTGGACGCGCTGTAAAGCGCCTGATACGCAGAGTCTGACATAGCAAGCTTTGTATTGCCCGGAAAGAAAATATAATTGCATTCCTTTGTATTGACATTGAAAAAACGCACCGCTGCATATTCAACTATGCCATTTACATAATAATCATAATAATAAGCTGTCACCAACATGTTTTTAACCGGTTCGCCGGGCGTCTCTGTAGAGCCTGTACCCTCGTTCTCTGTAGTAACCGAAGTGATTTCTTCCTCGCCCCATATCTTAACTACTGCATAATATGAACCAAAGCATGTTGCTGCCAGCAAAATAATCAAAAGCAACAATCTCAATATTGTTTGTCGCATGCTATCATTCCTCCTGTTTATATCCCGCTAATGATACTTTTACATACATGCAAATAGTATAACAAAATCTTTATTACATTTCAACCATTTTCCAAAATACCTCTTTTCTGCTATACTTATAGGCAGCTTAAACTTTACAGGGGGGATTTTATGTCACAAAACATTACTGCATTTATCACTGGCGCAAGCCGCGGAATCGGAAGCTCTATTGCGCTTCGTCTCGCTAACGAGCATATTACGCTGGGGCTTTTGTGCCGGCAGCATACAAATGAATTGCGCGATATAAAAATTAAATGCGAGTCCCTCGGCGCAAAATGCTTTACTTATCAGGCTGACGTTTCTGAGCATTTTCAAACAAAACAGGCAATTTCTGATTTTAAACAGGCGGCGGGACACATTGACTGGCTTATCAACAATGCCGGAATTTCCTATGTAGGACTGCTTACTGACATGTCCATAGAGGAGTGGGATAAGATTATTTCCACAAACCTGACCTCTCTTTTTAACACCTGCCATGCCGCCATTCCTTATATGCTCCACGAAAAAAAAGGACGCATCCTGAACATTTCCTCTGTATGGGGAAATGCAGGCGCATCATGCGAAGTGGCATATTCCGCTTCCAAAGGAGGCGTCAATGCATTTACAAAAGCTCTGGCAAAAGAACTGGCGCCAAGCGGAATAAGCGTAAATGCGCTGGCATACGGAGTTATCGACACCAGCATGAATCAATTTTTGTCTTCCGAAGAAAAACTTGCCCTCTGTGATGACATCCCATCGGGGCGTTTTGGCACTTCCGAAGAAGCGGCGGATATGGCATACTCACTGCTTACCTCCCCCTCCTATCTTACAGGACAAATTGTAACTCTTGACGGGGGCTGGAGCTAATAAACGCCGCTACCTGTGGCGTTCCCTATATTGCCGGTTATACTGGGTATAAAACGATGCATACTCTGCACTGATTAACCCCCTCTGCACCATATCTGTAAGAGACTGGCGGAATGTTGTAGGAGTGATTGGAGCTTCAGCCATTTTTTCGAGTATGCTGCGAATCTTTACCTGATAATCCTTCATACTCATAACTCCATCGCTTAACAGAACCTTATATTTATAAATCTGTTTAAAATACTGATTAAATTCATCCGATTTCATAATCTCATCTTCAATTATAAATTCCGGCTGAACCAAAAGCAAAATCTCTTTTGCAGAAGGCGCAGTAATACGTATATCCCCGCCTATCTCATAGAGATTTTTAACCTCCGCCTGCCTTTTGTTTTTTATTACGCTCTGGTAAACCGGCCGATATTCATTAAATACAAGCGGAATTAATCCCTGCCCTACCAGACAATCATATTCTTTACGCTGGTTTGCAGGAACCTCCTTTATGTAACGCATCCTTGTAACTGCTTCTATTCCCATACTTATTCTTCTTGGTTCATCCTCAAGCAAAAGCAGAAAAAACTGTCCCCTGCTGGTCCATGCATAAGCCGGACATTCTTTAATCTTATACTTAACGCTTGAATCTATTAAAATCGGCCTATGGTTTTTCTTTACTTTATATTTGTGAAATACCTGCTTTAGCTCACTATCGGAATATCCCTCTGAAAATTCAGCCGGCTGCGGCTTCTTTTTAGAGGAAGACTCCTCATTAACTGCTTTAGCCTTTACCGGCGTGTTCTTTGCAGAGTCCTCTTTATTTAAAGTCTTATCATTCTTTTTCTTAGGCTCTTTTGACTTAGGAGTTTCTGACCTTGCAGTATCCGGTTTTAATTCTTCTTCCGGCTCGTTTTCTTCGGTCTCTTCATCCTCCTCCACTTCAGCGACTCCCATATCCATGGATTTAATTAAAAATGCGTCTCCTCCGGCAAATACTAATGCTGCCGCCAGAAAATACCACTGAAAAAAAGCCGCTGCACAAATAAGCGATGTTACAGAAAATACTCCTAATAAAAAAGAACTCCATAACATCTTTTTGGTATAGCTGTCTCCATAAAACATACCATTTATAATCAGTGAAATCTTTCTCTTCATCATAAGCTCCTTATCTATACATATATACTGAAGTAACTGTAACAAAGACTTTAATCCATAAAAATTTCAGATGAAATTTATTGTTTTTACACACTAAAACCATGCGGCATGTCTGCATTCTTAAATGTTTTCAATCTGCCAGTCAATAGGCGTTTCGCCATGATTTTTCAGGAAATCATTTGCCTTGCTGAAATGCCTGCACCCAAAAAAGCCGCGGTATGCGGATAATGGACTTGGATGCGGCGCAGTCAAAACTAAGTGCTTTGGATTGTTTAACATATAAGCCTTGCTCTGTGCCGGTTTTCCCCAGAGAAAATACACAATAGGCCTGTCCTGCTCATTTAGCACCTCTATCACATGATCCGTAAACTTTTCCCATCCCTTTCCTCTATGAGAATTGGCATGGTGCGCCCGCACAGTAAGCACTGTGTTAAGAAGCATTACTCCCTGCTCCGCCCATTTCTTTAAGTAACCGTTGTTTGGAATATAACATCCCAAATCGTCATGCAGCTCCTGATAAATATTCTGCAAAGACGGGGGAATCTCCGGCTGACTTGGCAACACTGAAAAACTCATGCCATGAGCCTGATTTTCATTATGATATGGATCTTGCCCTAAAAGAAGCACCTTGACTTCGGATAGCGGCGTCTCAAATGCATTGTAAATATCATCCTTTTTAGGATACACTGTTGTCCGCCTATACTCGCTAAGCACAAACTTTGACAATTCTTTATAGTAGGGCTTATCAAGCTCCTCCTTCATAACCGCCCGCCAATCTTCGCTTACATTACTCATATTCATCCTCCTTTGTGCTTCATCCATAAGCAAAATATAGTAAATACTAAAATACCTTTATATTTGTTATTGTTATTTTATAAGGGAAAATACCACATGAAAAGTCTAAAACCGCAATACTTTTTAATACCGATAGAAGAACATATGAAAAAAAGCTTCGAAAGGGACTCGAACCCTCGACCCCTTCATTACGAGTGAAGTGCTCTACCAACTGAGCTATCGAAGCAATCTTATTAGCCGATACACCATCAGCGTACTCTATTGTAACGAATCAATAAGCAAAAATCAAGCTGTTTTTCCGAAAAAACGCTTAAACATTTTATTTAAGACTCGCTTTGCTCCCATAAAGGCTTAACCTTCTCGCTATGCACTTTCTTAGTAAATATAGTACATAGTATAAGTCCTACAATCTCTGCCACTGGGAAAGCCCACCAAAGCATAGACAATCCTCCGATTTTTCCAAATATAAACGCCAATGGCAAAATGGCAAACAACTGCCTTGTAACGGAAACTAACATACTTCTAAAGCCCTCTCCGAGCGCCTGAAGGCTTGATATCATAATAATACAAAAGCCTGCGATAGGAAAACTTATACTTATAATGCGGAAAGCAGTCACGCCTATATCCATCATATCGTTTTTCGCATTAAACATCATAAGCAAATACTTTGTAAAGAACTGGAAAATAAAAAATCCTACAATCATAATGCTTACTGAATATTTCATGCCGCATTTCATCGTGTCAACGATTCTATCCGGTTTTCTTGCGCCATAGTTATAAGCAATAATCGGTACCAGTCCGTTATTCATACCAAAAACCGGCATAAATATAAAGCTTTGCACCTTAAAATACACGCCAAACACAGCAACAGCAATCTCATTAAAGCTGCTTAAAATCTGGTTTAACCCAAATGTCATAACCGAACCGATTGCCGCCATAATAATGGAAGGTATGCCAACCGAGTAAATCCGTCCAACTATATCGGCCTCAAGCCTGAAGCCCTTCATATTCAAAGAAATCTCTTTATTAAACTTGATATTAAAATAAAATCCAAGTCCGGCTGCAACAAACTGGGCAATTACCGTAGCCAGCGCCGCTCCCGCCATCTCCATTCTCGGCATACCAAATAATCCAAAAATCAAAATCGGATCCAGTATAATATTAATTATTGCGCCTATACCTTGGGTATACATATTATAAACCGTTCTGCCTGTAGATTGTAAAAGACGTTCTGTAGACACTTGGAAAAATACACCTAAGGATGCTGTACATATAATAGTCATATACTGTCTTCCATATTCCAAAGTAAGCGGATTTTCACTTTGTATTTCAAAAAAATAATTAACGCCAAAAATCCCAAATAAAAAGAACGCTAAAAAACTGAAAAAAGCTAAAACTATTGCTGTTTTTGCAGTCTGATTAGCACGCTCAAATTTTTTCTCACCAAGGCTCTTTGAAAGCACCGCATTAACTCCCACGCCTGTACCCGTAGCTACTGCAATCATAAGCTGCTGTATAGGAAATGCCAGCGACACTGCGGCAAGCGCTTCATCCCCAAGCCTTGACACAAAAATGCTGTCCACAATATTATACAATGCCTGCACCAGCATAGAAACCATAATAGGCAACGACATGTTAATCAAAAGCTTATTTATCGGCATAACGCCCATTTTATTTTCGTTGGTATTTGCACCTGTTTCTTCTGTACCCATTCTATTCTCCTACCATTTATTTTATTTATTTGCCAAATAATTTTCAATACCTTCAAGCGCCGCTGTCTCATCATCTCCGTCAGCGCTTACCTGAATGGTTTCACCGCTGGTCAGTCCCAGCCCCATCATACCCATAATACTTTTTGCATTGATTTTCTTATCTTCAGACTGAATATAAATCTTGCTGTCATACTGACTGGCTACCTGAACCAGCATTGCCACAGGACGCGCCTCCAAACCGGTTGGTAACTTTATCTCCATCTCTCTTGTAATCATGATATCCTCCTTACTTGGAATTGCGCTCACGCAATTCATTTGCAATGTTACTAAGTTTCCTTAATCTATGGTTAACACCGGATTTACCCACCGGCGGATTAAGCCTTTCACCTAACTCCTTTAATGGCATCTCCGGCTCGCTAAGCCTAAGCTCTGCCATCTGTCTAAGTCCATCTGACAAATTACCAAATCCCATGTGCTTTTCAATATAACGAATATCCTCCACCTGCTTAACTGCCGCCGACACTGTCTTATTGATATTAGCGGTTTCACAGTTTACCCGCCTGTTTACGGAATTTCTCATGTCCTTCAAAATGCGTACATTTTCCAGATTCATCAATGATACATGAGCCCCCATAACATTCAGGGCATCAACAATCCTTGCGCCCTCCTTAATATATACAACAAAATATCTTTTTCGCTCTACAATCTTGGCGTCAAGCTCAAAACAATTAAGTATATCCTGAACCTGCTTCGCCTTCTTCTTGTCATTGCAGACAATCTCAAAATGATATCCCTTAGTAGGCTCTGTAATGGAACCTGTTGCCAGAAAACATCCCCTTATAAATGCCCTCTTACAGCATGTTCTCTGTATTAGAACATTATCTAATATAAACAAATGCTCATCTATATGCCCCTGATGATTCATAAGCTTAGCGGCCTTTAAAATCTTAACTGCATCATTGTGAACCTCTATGGTTTGAATATAGGTATGAACTCTATGGTTTGATGAATGACTTTTCACTAGCACCTGGGGGCATACATTAAAGCACTTTCTTACAAGAATATAAAACTTCCTTGCCACTGCTGAATTTTCTGTTCTGACCTCTATCTCCACACTGTTATCCATAGAGATATTTATAATGCCGCACATGCTAATAATCGCCGCCATTTCTGCCAATTGGCAGTGTCTGGCCTTACTTACGTTTCGGGACAACTCCTCCTTTACATCATGGGAAAATGACATGCTTCATCATCCTCACTTTCTCGGTTCTCCCTTTACCTTAGCATCCTTATCAATATCCCGATGCTCAATCTTGACGCTGTACCCACGCTCCTTAAGCACGCTGTATAACGCGTTTGACAAAGTGACGGAACGATGCTTGCCGCCTGTACAACCTATACTTATAATCAATTGGTATTTTCCCTCTTTACGGTAATTGGGAATCAAAAACTCTGCCATATCCGTAAGCTTCTCAAGAAACTCCGATGACTCCTCGTTCTTCATAACAAAGCTTCTAACCGGTTCATCATTGCCAGTAAGATATTTTAATTCCGGAACATAGTAGGGATTAGGCAAAAATCTTACGTCGAACACTAAATCACTATCTGCCGGAATTCCATACTTAAACCCAAAAGAAAGTACTGTGATATACAGATTATTATACTGTTTCTCCTCTACAAAAATCTTATCAAGCTCCACCTTAAGCTCTCTGGTCAGCATCGTGCTGGTATCTATAACATAAGTGGCCCTTTTCTTAAGAAAATATGTCTTCTCCCGCTCCAGTAAAATTCCATTCTCCACTCTGGAATCCCTTGCCAGCGGATGTCGTCTTCTGGTCTCCTTATAACGCCTGATAAGCACCTCGTCGCTGGCGTCCATATACAAAAGCTCATAAGAGAAATCTTTCTCCTCCATACCCTTAAGTACCGTTTCCAGCTTATCCAAATCCCTGCCGCTTCGAATATCTACTCCGACAGCCACACATTCAACTCCTGACTCTCCCCCAAATGTCATCTGTGAAAATGGCTCCATCAGTTGAATTGGAAGATTATCCACACAAAAATACCCTGCATCCTCCAGCATCTTAAGAGTGGTACTCTTACCTGCACCAGACATACCGGAAACAATTACAAAACGCATACTGCCTCCTCCTTATTACCCTGTAATTAACTAGGAAAATTTCCCTAACAAACGAACCTCCGGCTCCAACTTCACCCCAAATCTATCTGCAACCCTCTTTGATACTTCCTGAATTAAATTATAAACATCCTGTGCAGTTGCATTACCTTTATTTATAACAAAACCGCAATGCTTCTCCGACACCTGTGCGCCGCCAACCTGATATCCCCTAAGTCCTGCATCTTGAATCAGCTTGCCCGCAAAATATCCTTCCGGCCTCTTAAATGTAGAGCCGGCGCTAGGATACTCTAAAGGCTGCTTCTCCCTCCTCTTAGCAGCCAGCTCAGCCATCTTAGCCTGAATCTCTGACCTTTCTCCTGTCTTAAGGACAAATGTAGCTGTCAGCAAAGTAGATTTCTCCCTCATAAGAGCGCTGCTTCTATATCCCAAATCAAGTTCTTCTAAAGTACGCGTCTCAACATTTAAATTATTTGTAAGCACTGTAGCCTCAGTAACAATATCCTTCATTTCACCGCCATATGCGCCTGCATTCATATACACTGCACCGCCAACTGTTCCGGGTATTCCGGCCGCCCATTCAAATCCTGTAAGCCCTTCCTCCAATACATACTTACCAAGCGTCCCCAGCATACATCCCGCTTCTGCTGTTACAAATACCTGTTCATTATCTCTCTTTACAGATATCTTTGAAAATGCTGTATCCAGTTGGAACACAGTCCCCCGAATTCCATCGTCGGACACAAGAACATTACTTCCGTTGCCCAAAACATAAACCGGAACATTATTATCGCGGCAACATCTAATCCCACTTACCAAATCCGAAACGCCGGTTACAGGCACATAATAATCGGCATTTCCACCAATCCGGAAAGTCGTATGCTTATCCATCGGCTCATTACATAACACCTTGTGCATTCCCACTGCCGAGATAAGTGCATTATAAAAATTATCCATACCAAATCCCTCTTACATTCATCAGTACACGCTCTTATTATGATACAATATGTATAAATAGCATTCAATATTCAAATCTAACTAAAAAAAAAATAAAGAACTTAATGCCTTCGTCTATTTGCACATAAAAAAGAGCACTTCACACAGGAAATGCCCTTCATAGAATAAACTCTACTCTAATATCAGCTTTGCACTGCCATAAATGCCTGCATCATTACCTAAAGTAGCTAATCTAAATTCCGCCTTGCGGCAGGCATGGAAAGCATCCTTTAAATAATGCTCCTTAATCGTATCAAGAAGTATATCGCCTGCTCGGCTTACACCTCCTCCGATTACAAATACCTCAGGATCTGCAACACAGGCAACATTTGCCAAAGCCATACCAAGATACTCCCCTAATGTATTAACTGCATCCATAGCAACTGCATCCTTATCCTTTGCCAAATCAAAAATATCCTTACAGCTAATGTCATCAAGCTCTCTAAGCTTAGAAGGTGATGAATCCTTATCCAATGCCTTTTTTGCAATTCGCACAATACCCGTAGCGGAAGAATACTGCTCTAAGCATCCGGTTTTTCCGCATCCGCATACATCACTCTCATTTGTATCAACCTTCATATGTCCAATCTCACCGCCGGCGCCATTGGTTCCTGCAATCATCTTACCATTGACGATAATCCCGCCTCCAACACCGGTTCCAAGCGTCACCATAACCACGTTCTGATAACCCTTTCCTCCGCCTTGCCACATCTCTCCCAAGGCGGCTACATTTGCATCATTGCCCACTTTTACCAAAAGCCCTGTAAGCTTGCCAAGCTCTTTGGCCACATTAAAGATACCCCAGCCAAGATTAGCGCACTTAATTACGGTTCCATCCTCCTTAACCGGACCGGGTACGCCCATTCCCACACCTGCTATATCATTCTTCTCAATCCCTTTTTCTGCAATCTTTCCCTTGATGGACTCTGCAATATCCGAAAGAATAAAACCACCATTATTCTCTTTGCGGGTTACAATCTCCCACTGGTCAAGAACCTTACCGGAAATATCAAATAAGCCAAGCTTAACAGTGGTACCGCCCAAATCTACTCCAAATACATACTGTGCTGCCATAATACCCTCCTTCATAATAATTAATACATGCTTTTTATCAGTTACTATTTCGCCCTTAAATATCTCTCCCTCGTACCTATACTATTCTTCCTTGTTATCCTGCTCCTCCTGCTCTTTTCTGTTTTCCTCTTCCTTCCTTCTTATATTGCCGGTAACACGATTATAAAGCTCCTTGGCAGCATTATATCCCATCTTCTTCTGTCTGTGGTTGACAGCAGCCGACTCCACAATAATCGCAAGATTCCTGCCCGGCCTAATAGGAATATTGTGGCAGATAACCTTGTTGCCAAGAAACTCCTTATACTGCTCCTCCAAACCAAGGCGGTCGTAATCCGCATCGCGATTCCAGTCCTCTAACTGAATCACAAGATCAATACTCTGCGTCTCCTTAACATGCTCCACACCAAACAACATTCTTACATCAATAATACCAATACCGCGAAGCTCAATAAAATGCCTTGTAACAGCCGGTGAAGTACCAACCAATGTAGCATCGCTAACCCTCTTAATCTCCACAACATCATCTGAAACCAGTCGATGTCCTCTCTTCATAAGCTCCAATGCCGCCTCGCTTTTACCAATGCCGCTTTCACCCATAATCAGCACACCTTCGCCATATACGTCCACCAAAACGCCATGAACGGAAATAGTTGGCGCCAGTTCAACACCAAGCCATCTTATAATCTCCGCTGTAAAATCGGAGGTCGCCCTCTTTGTTGTCAAAAGAGGTACTCCGTATTTCCTTGCAGCCTCCAAAAAATCCTCATTAGGCTCCAAATCCCTGCAAAAAATAATACAAGGCACCTTATAACTCATAAGTTTATCTATAATATCATGAAGCTGCTTGTCATGCCGCTGCTTCTCCAGATAACTATGCTCTACAAACCCGATAATCTGCACACGCTCAGCCTCGAAAAAATCAAAAAATCCCGTCAACTGCAATGCAGTACGGTTAATATCCGGCTTAGTCACCAAAATCTCATCCGTATTAATCTCCGGCGTATGATTTATCAATTCCAAATGATGTATCAATTGTGTCACTGACACACTCGGCTCGCTCATATTCTTCCTCCTGTCCGTTTAATATATTTCATTTTTTAATTCTACCATAAATCCTTAAAATCTTCTACTTTAAATACTATTTTTTTCATGCTAATGAAAAAAATTATAAATCTCCTGCGCCACCTTAAATGTAATTCCATCACATTCCTCAAGCTGCTCAACCGAAGCATTTTTCACTCCATCAATACCTTTAAAATGCAGCATAAGCGCTTTCCTTCTTGATGGCCCCACACCCTTTATACCATCTAGCACAGAGGATACCTGCTCCTTACTTCTTAAAGAACGATGATATTCAATCGCAAACCTGTGAGCCTCATCCTGCATTCGCGTAACCATCTTAAATGCCTCGGAACCATTTTTAAACATAACCTCCTTATTGTTGAAATAAAGTCCCCTCGTTCGGTGCTTGTCATCCTTCACCATACCTGCTACAGGAATATCACACTTAAGCTCAGCAAGCACCTTGAGAGCAATATTTACCTGTCCCTTTCCGCCATCCATCAAAAGCAAATCCGGAAATCTCGAAAAGCCTCCATATTGTTCATCCATATCGCGCTCTTTGAGCTTCTTGCGCTCCTCCATGCCATGCACAAAACGTCTGTTAAGTACCTCCTCCATGCTCAAATAATCATCAGGCCCCTTAACAGTCTTCAAGCGGAATCTGCGGTAATCACTGCGCTTTGGACGTCCGTCCTCCATTACCACCATGGATGCAACAGTCTGCGCTCCGCTTATATGAGAAATGTCAAATGCTTCCATCCTGTGAATTTCTTCTATTCCAAGAAGCTGTTCCAGCTCATGTACCGCGCCGATAGTTCTTTCTTCCTCCCTCTTAATCTTATCCATATCAGAAGTCATTACTACTTGGGCGTTTCTCTTGGCAAGCTCTACCAGCTTATGCTTCTCACCTTTCTTTGGGAAAATAAACCTAACCCGCCTGCCCCTTTTTGCAGACAACCAATCCTCTAATATCTCCTGTTCTTCAATCTCCTCCTCCAACAATATCTCTTTTGGAAGATAAGGCGTCCCCGCATAAAACTGCTTGACAAATGCAGTAAGAATAGACGCCCTGCTGTCCTCCTCCGAATGTACCATATGAAAATGCTCCCTGCCCAAAACCTTGCCTTCACGCACAAAAAAGACCGCTACCACTGTCTCTGAACGCACCGTAGCCATTGCTATCACATCCCTGTCATCCCCATCATGTATATTCACCTTCTGCTTCTCAGAAAGGGCATTGACGCTCGCCAGCAAATCGCGGTACTTTGCGGCATTCTCAAAATCCATTTCAGCAGCAGCCTGATGCATTTTCTCATTAAGCTGCCTTGTAACCTTCTGATAATCGCCATTTAAAAAATCCAGAACCTTTTCTATAGACTCCCGATACTCTTCCTTGCTAATCTTTCGTTTACAAGGACCGCTGCACTGTCCCATATGATAATAAAGGCAAGTTCTGTCACTATCCTTGATATTGGACATATTTTTATTACAATGGCGCACCAGATAAAGCCTGTGAATAATATCAATAACATCCTTAACTGCATTTGCGCTGGTATAGGGCCCGAAATATCTTGCCTTATCACGCTTAAACTGCCTTGAAAAAAGCACTCTTGGATAATCTTCATTAACCGTCACCTTTATGTATGGATATGTCTTATCATCCTTTAGCATTGTATTGTATTTAGGCTTATGCTCCTTAATCAGATTACATTCCAATACAAGAGCCTCTCTCTCCGAATCAGTTATTATATACTCAAAATATGCAATCTGCGACACCATATGACGAATCTTTGCAGTATGCTTAGTACTGCTTTGAAAATACTGCCTGACGCGATTTTTAAGCACTACCGCTTTCCCCACATAAATAATCTCATCCTTATCATTATGCATAAGATAAACTCCCGGTTTCTCCGGGAGCTTCTTTAACTCTTCCTGAATATCAAACATACTAACAGCCTTTCTGAAAATTAAGCCTCGCTTCTAACTTTCCTGAAAATCTCCATAAACTGTTTGCCGGTAATAGTTTCCTCCTTAATAAGGTATTCCGCAATAGCATCCAGCGTACTTTCATTTTCGCGAATCATTTTTAAGGCCTTCTTATACGCCTTGGCAAGCGCCTTCATAACCTCCTGGTCAATCTTTGCCGCTGTCTTATCAGAGCAATTAAGCACCGGTCTGCCATCCAGATAACGCTCCTCCACAGATTCAAGATTTACTAATCCAAAGGCGTCGCTCATACCATACTGGGTAATCATAGCTCTTGCAAGCTTTGTAGCTTTCTCAATATCATTTGAAGCGCCTGTTGTTACAGTATCAAACTTTACCTCCTCGGCAGCTCGGCCGCCCAGCAATGAAACGAGCTCCGCTTCCATCTCCTTCTTGGTTTCAAGATATTTTTCCTCCTCCGGAAACTGCATAACATATCCCAAAGAGCCCATAGTCCTCGGCACAATAGTAATCTTCTGTACCGGCTCTGAATCCTTCTGTAAAGCCATAATTAAAGCATGTCCCACCTCATGGTTAGCCACAATGGCCTTTTCCTTCTTACCTAAAATACGATCCTTTTTCTCCTTACCGGCAATAACCAGCTCCACAGCCTCAAGCATATCCTTCTGTGAAACAACCTGCCTGCCATTTTTTACTGCATTTAACGCGGCTTCATTTACCATATTAGCCAAATCAGAACCCACTGCGCCGGAGGTAGCAAGAGCAATCTCCTTTAAATCCACAGAATCATCCATAAGCACATCCTTAGAATGCACTTTCAAGGTATCGACACGCCCCTTCATATCCGGTTTCTCAACAATAACCCGACGGTCAAAACGCCCCGGACGCAGCAACGCCTTATCGAGCACCTCAGGCCGGTTTGTAGCAGCTAAAATAACCAATCCCTTAGAACTGTCAAAACCATCCATCTCAGCTAAGAGCTGATTTAACGTCTGTTCCCGCTCATCATTGCTGCCACTGCTTCTGTCGCTTGCCCTGCTCTTACCGATAGCATCAATCTCATCAATAAAAATAATACATGGCGCCATTTGCTGTGCCTGTTTAAATAAATCCCTTACTCTTGAAGCGCCGACGCCTACATACATCTCTACAAACGAAGAACCCGACAGGCTGAAAAACGGTACTCCCGCTTCTCCGGCAACAGCCTTCGCAAGAAGCGTCTTACCGGTACCGGGAGGGCCCACAAGCAACGCCCCCTTAGGAAGTCTTGCACCAATCTTTGTATATCTCTCCGGATTGTGAAGAAAATCCACCATCTCAGTCAAGGATTCCTTTGCCTCATCCTGACCTGCCACATCTGCAAATGTTACCCCCGTCTCCTTCTCAACATACAGCTTGGCATTGCTTTTACCTACGCCCATAATGCCTCCGCCCTTGGACATATTGCGCATGAGATAAATTAAAAATCCCCAGAAAAGTATAAATGGTATAATATACCAGAGCATTTCTGACCAATTACTCTCCCTAATCTCCTCAAACTCTACATTAGCTTCATCAAGCCTATCCACAATATCATAGTCCGGCGCAAGCATAGTATAATATGTCACCTTATTTTTTCCATTATTTTCCACAGGTGTAATAGTAATCCGGCTGCTTGACAGCTTAACGCTCTTAACTTCCTTTTTATCAAGCATATCAAGGAACTCTGAATACTTAATCTGAACCATCTCTCCGGTACTCATTCTTGTAGCCACGCTGCCCACCATTCCGGTAAGCGCCATTGCTATAAGAAGCGTAAGTAAAATTCCCCGCCAGTTAGTCTTTTTAGGGCCTCCCCCTTGTCCTCCTTTGTTGCCCTGATTACCACCATTACCACTGTTTCCGGAGCCATAATCCCTGCCTCCTGTATTTTGGTCTCCATTAAAATTACTTGGCCCGTCATTATTATTAGTCAAACTGTTACCGCCATTTTCATCGCTCATATTTGTTATCCGGCTAACCGCCTTGTTTCCATAATATATCATAATTTTCTCCTTACTTAATTCGAGACTCGCTTGCGAGTCTTGGCGCAAGCTTCGGTTCTGCTTTAGCAGACACTTTCCTATCCGAAGCCTTAGCGCATCCTCGCAAAGCGTATATTCTTTCGTATTATGCTTTTATAATTACCTTCAACTTCTTAATTATACGTTTTATTCTGCCTAAAATCAACTGACATTTATTGAAAAAACTGTGACTGACGCAAAAGAAATGGTGGTAAATTTTAGCTCGCTATTGTATAATGGAAATATCTTTTTGTACATACTGATTATAGAGCACATAAGGAGGAAGATTATGCCAGTAAAATATGTTTTTGTAACAGGCGGTGTTGTTTCCGGACTGGGAAAAGGGATTACCGCAGCATCTCTGGGACGTCTTTTAAAGGCAAGGGGATACTTTGTTACCAGCCAGAAATTTGACCCCTACATCAACATGGATCCGGGAACGATGAACCCGATTCAGCATGGTGAAGTATTTGTTACAGAAGATGGTGTGGAAACAGACCTAGACTTAGGACATTATGAACGTTTTGTAGATGAAAATCTAAG
>CANQSN010000025.1 GCA_947626505.1 uncultured Lachnospiraceae bacterium | reverse complement strand
GGAGACAGCGGAAGTATCAGGCGGCGAAGATATGGCTGCTATGACAGAGGAGATAGCGGACGCACTAGGCGGCGAAGATATAGCTTCTATGGAACAGCCTGTTAATGATGAGACTTTAGATGAACAGACTTCTGCAGGGGAAAACGAGGAAGCTCTTTTAGATAATATGTTGAATGATATTTTTTCTGAGGATGCTTCTAAGCAGGAACCAGAAGCTTTGGTTGAGAATCAGAAACCTGAAGATACGCCGGAGGAGCTTTCTATTTCTGACGATACTGTTCAGGAGACAGGTTTAGAAGAAGATTTGACAAAGGGTGATTCAGTAGAGGAAGACACAGAGTCATTAGTTCAGGAAGAACTTTCAGAGAAGGAATTAAAACGTCAGAAGAAAAAAGAGGAAAAAGAAGCAAAACGATTAAAAAAGGCTGAGGAGAAGGCAGCAAGAAAATCGGCAAGAAAGGGGCTTGCAGAGGAAGTTATGGAGAATAATGAAACCAATGAAGCTAATGAAGCTATTGGAACTGATGAAATTAATGAAACTGATGGATTAGAAGAGGATATTAATATCGAATCAATATTTTCAGATGAATCAGACGAGCCGGATAATTCCGGTGAGAAATTAAGCATGAAGGAGAAGCTTAGCAGGCTTCTTTTTGGCCTGCCTGATGAAGATGATATTCCTACAGAGGAGGAGCTTGCCAAAATAGAGGCTAAAAAAGAGAAAAAGGCTCAGAAAAAGGAAGAACAGGCACAGAAAAAAGAGGAGAAAAAGGCTGAGAAGGATTTAAAGAGGAGTCAGGCTAAGGAGATGGCTGTTGTTAAGAAAGCAGCGGCAAAGGATAAAAAGGCTCAGATTGCAAAGGAAGAAGAGGAGGAGGATGCTAAAGAGAAGAAGATTACTAAAAAACAGGTGATTTCTGTGGCAATTATTCTTATTTTACTTGGATTGACAGTGCTGCTTGGAACTAACCAGTTTAATTATCGTATGGTAATCAAGAGAGCTACAAATTACTTTGAAGTGCAAAAGTACCGTATGGCTTATGAGCAGATTGTTGGCGTAGATGTAAAGAACAGGGATCAGTTAATTCGTGATAAGATTTATTGTGTAATGTATGTACAACAGCAGCTTGATTCTTATGACAATTTTAATAAGCTTGGAATGCATGAAAATGCGTTAGATTCCCTGATTAAGGGCGTAAGAAAGTATAATGAGCATATTGAAGAAGCTAGGGAGCTTGGAATTGAAAAGGATTTAGAAGATTTATATGCACAGATTAACGGAGAACTTGCAGGTCGTTATGGGGTAAATACTGATACGCTAAACAGATGGATTTCATTAGATCGGGAGACTTATTCAAATGAGCTTCGTAATTATGTCTCACAGTTGGATATTAGTGTAGTTTCTAATTAAGCGCATGTTATATAGCGATTATAAGGTATTTGGCTGTTTGGCTTGCTGCTCAATTGTGTAAAGGCGTAATATTCTTTTTGAAAGTGAGGGCATGGTTCATGGTTGCGATTATTGATTATGGCGCCGGTAATATTAAGAGCGTGGAAAAGGCAGTAGAGTTTCTTGGACAAAAGGCAATAATTACAAAGGATTATGATATACTGCTCAACGCAGATAAGGTAATTTTGCCGGGAGTTGGGGCTTTTGGAGACGCCATGCTTGCACTCAAAAAATATGGTCTTGTTTCGGTTATAGAACAGATTGTTGAAAAGGAAACGCCATTTTTAGGTATTTGCTTAGGGTTACAGTTATTGTTTGAAGAAAGTGAGGAGAGTCCCGGCATTGCAGGTCTTGGACTACTTCATGGCAGAATAAAAAGGCTTCCTGATTATACGGGGCTTAAGATTCCGCATATGGGATGGAATACAATAAAGATTAAGGAAGATAGCACTCTGTTTAAGGGAGTTTCAGATGGCGCCTATGTGTATTTTGTCCATTCATATTATCTTGAGGCGGATAATAAGTCTGATGTGGCAGCATTTACAGAATATTCTACTGATATCCATGCGGCAGTGGAGAAGGGTAATTTGTATGCCTGTCAATTCCACCCTGAAAAAAGCTCCTCTGTGGGACTTAAGATTTTAAACAATTTTTTGGATAGCTGATGGAAAGGTAAGAATTCATATGCATACAAAACGTATTATTCCCTGTTTGGATGTAAATGCCGGACGGGTTGTAAAGGGTATTAATTTTGTGAATCTTAAGGATGCCGGAGATCCTGTTGAGGTTGCCGCCGCTTATGATAAGGCTGGGGCGGATGAGTTGGTTTTTTTAGATATTACAGCCTCCTCGGATTCAAGAAGCATTATGATTGATATGGTAAGGCGTGTCGCAGAAACAGTTTTTATTCCATTTACAGTTGGCGGAGGAATTCGTACTGTAGATGATTTTAAAACTATTTTAAGAGAGGGCGCCGATAAGATTAGCATTAATTCGTCTGCAATTAATACCCCTGAGCTTATTTCTGAGACAGCGATGAAGTTTGGCAGTCAGTGCGTGGTTGTTGCCATTGATGCAAGAAAGCGTGAGGATGGCAGCGGATGGAACATTTACAAAAATGGCGGACGTATTGATGTTGGTATTGATGCTGTAGAATGGGCGGATAAGGTGTGTCGTCTTGGCGCGGGTGAGATTTTGCTTACCAGTATGGACGCAGATGGAACAAAGCAAGGGTATGATATTGAGTTGACGAGGCAGATTGCGGATACAGTGTCTGTGCCGGTGATTGCTTCAGGAGGCGCAGGCAATGTCCGGCATTTTAAAGATGCTTTGACAAAGGGAAAAGCGGACGCAGCTTTAGCGGCGTCGTTATTTCATTATAAAGAGCTTGAGATTAGGGAAGTAAAGGAGTATTTGAGAGAAAATAATATTCCTGTAAGGCTTTAGATAGATTAGGAGTGATTATTATTAATTTAGCTGTATTTATTATTGGTTTTCTGGCAATTATGACAGTAGTAATGGTTATTACATGTTTTGTTATGTTTCGTGTACAGTTTGAAAAGTTAGAGTCTATCGTACAGGAGCAATTTGAGAAAATTTCTCCTTATTTTAACAAGCGCTGCAGTTTGATTAAGAAATATATTGCAGGGTTAAATATAGATGGAGATATAAAGGAGGATATGTTCACAGAGGTTGAACGCATTTTGTCGTGTTTAGAAAAAGCGGGAAATCGGGAGGAAATTATAGAAAATCAGATGCTTTTAGGCAGCCTTTTAACGGAAGAAAAACAGCTTTATGGGATTTTGAAGGCTGGTGTTACAGAAGCGGAGTGGAAGGAGTTCATTGGAGTTCAGGAAGATATTGATATAGTTAAAAACGAGCTTAATGAAGCTGTAAGGAGATATAATGCAGCAACTAATATTTTCCCTTCTTCTGTAGTGGCAAAGCTTCAGGGACGCACAGAGATAAGTCTGTATAAGGTAGAATAGTGTAATATTCAGTACAAATATTTTTGTCATGGTTTTTAGAATAAAGTGTAGGAGTATATAATATGGGAAAAAATGCAGGAAAAAATGTAACAGGCGTAAAATTATATTTTATTATATTATTACTGGATTTGATAATAGGCGGAGTATGGTACTATATATCATTTCCGGCGCTTAATATTCATAACAGGGATTTTTGGTTAATATTAATTGTAGTGTTTACAGCCGATACTCTGGCAATTGCATTGGCGAATCTGGGTTCGTTCGCATTAAGAAATATGTCCGGTAAGGAGTTTCTCCATAAGATTGGACGGGGCGCCATGACAATTTTGATTGTGGACGCTGCAATTGTTTTAATTGTAATAATAGGTTCATTTGCAGGATGGAGGCTTATTAGAGCGCATTCTTATGCGAATTTGCTGGATGTACAGCAGCGTGAGTTTACGGAGGATATTACTGAGAGTGAATCAGTTACTAACATTGCATTGATGGATTCTGAAAGTGCAAGAATATTTGGTAACAGAGAGATTGGCTCGCTTTCTGATGTGGTGAGTCAGTATGAGGTTGAGCCTGATTATAACCAGATTAATTTAGGCGGAAGGCCTATGAAGGTTTCCGCATTGAGATATGCTTCATTTTTTAAATGGCTTAAAAACAGGAAAAATGGTATCCCCGGTTATGTGAAGGTGGATCCTATTAACTCTGACGCCGATTATATGAAGCTTAATAATGGAATGAAATATGTTCCTAGCGGATTTTTTAATGATAATCTTATGCGTCATGTGCAGTTTCAGTATCCTACAAAGATTGTAGACGGATATTACTTTGAGATAGATGAAAATGGAAATCCGTATTACATTTGTCCATGTAAAAGCGCCAGAGTAGGATTGTTTGATGCAATGGATGTTGAAGGGGCAATTATCTGTGATCCTGTTTCCGGTGATAGTGAATATTACAAGGTTGAAGATGTTCCTACATGGGTGGACCGGCTGTATGATGGAGATTTGTGTACCAGAAAATATGATTGGTATGGAATTTTGTCAAACGGTTACTGGAACAGTGTTATAAGCCAGACAGGATGTACAAGGACTACTGAGGATTATGGATTTATAGCGCTTGATGATGATGTATGGGTGTATACAGGCATTACATCCTTGAACAGCGACCAATCAAATGTTGGATTTGTTATGATTAATCAGCGAACCTCTGAAGCAAGGTATTATAAGGTATCAGGTGCAGAGGAGTTTTCTGCCATGCGTTCCGCAGAAGGTACTGTACAGGAGAAGAAGTATGAGGCTTCATTTCCCAGCCTGATTAATGTGAAGGGGCAGCCTACCTACATTATGGTGCTTAAAGACAGCGGCGGACTGGTGAAAATGTACGCAATGGTGAATGTCCAGCAGTACAATGTTGTTGCAACCGGTACAAGCCAGAAGGAAGTATTTGAAAATTATAAAAAGCAAATGGCTAAGGAGGGTATTAAAACTAGCGGCTCTGAAACAGATTCTGATACGGTTATGGGAGGAGAAGCGACAATTGGTATTTTGGCTATTCAGTATGTTGTTTCCGAGGGCGAAACTACGGTTTACATTAAGGGTGATGATGGAAAGGTATATAAACAGGCGTTTGCTGACAATGAAGGTCTGATTACATTAAATGAGGGCGATAAAATCAAGGTCATTATTGATGACGCCAGCTCTAAAGAGGATGACATTATTGTGATGAAGGATTTTGAGGTTGTTAGCAGCGGGGCGGCGACAACAGAAGCGAAAGCTTCGGACGCAAATGCGGCTGCTGCAGAAGACGAGCCGGATACAGATGAGGAAGATATAAATACTACGGAAGGAGAGATGGTAGGCGAAGTTTAATTTTTAAGACTTGAAAGAGAGTCTTTCATTGAAGTTTAAAAAGATTTAGGAGGGAAAAATGAAAATGTTTCGTATGATATTTTTGGTTATGATTGCAGCGGCTTGTATAGCTGTTTTAATGTATGTTTTATACAGTTATTCATTGTATAAGATGGCGGTTGCAGTAGGAATGGAAAATGCATGGCTTGCGTGGATTCCTTTGGCGCAGATATGGGTGCTTTGCAATCTTAGCAAAGAGGATTTTACAATTTTGGGTTCAGTGACGCTTCCTTCAAGGGATACGGCGTTTATTGTATATCTGGTAATTTCAATTGTTGGAGGAATAATAAGCAGATTTGATTCAGTTCTGTTTAATTTGATTTACCTTTTATGTGTAATAGCAGCTATTGTTTTTCAATGGAGAATGTATTATGACGCATATAAAATTTTTGGAAATGGAATTGAGGGAAGCTCGTTAATGGCGCTATCTATTTTTAGCGCAGTTATTTCTATTGTTGCTGTTATTGCAATGTTAATGTATCATAACAATACTCCGGAGCTGAACGCTTCAGAATATAATACATACAGCATGGACGGTTATGGCGATAATCATAATTCCTATGGCAATTATAATAATGATAATAATGGTTTTTAGCGATATTGGTATATTATAAGTTAGGCTTTAATTTTAATAAAATTAAGCCTTAATAAAAATTTGTTCAAATACATAGTAAAACCCGAGTTTGACTTAGGCAAGTTAAGACTCGGGTTTCTTATTTGCGCCAAGACTCGCAAGCGAGTCTTGAAATTGATTATGCATCTTTTTTCATATTGCTTTCCCTGATATTGGTTTCTGCAGTGGAAAGCATAAGTTTAATACGGTTAAGCTGATTTACCTCGGAAGCTCCGGGATCGTAATCCACCGCTACAACATTGGCTTCCGGATGTTCTTTTCTCAGACGTTTTATAACGCCTTTTCCTACAACGTGGTTTGGCAGACATGCAAATGGCTGACAGCACACAATATTAGGGGCGCCGCTCTTGATAAGCTCAAGCATTTCACCGGTTAAAAACCATCCTTCTCCGGTCATATTACCGCCGGATACATAGGGCTTGGCATATTCCGCCAAATCCTTAATATAAGCGGGCTCTTCAAAATGACTGCTGGCATTTAGAGCTTTTCTTGCCGGCTTTCGGTAAAATTCGATTGCTTTCATTGCGGCATTGTTTACCCATGGATTTTTACGTCCTAAAATATCATGTTTAAAGTTAGCGTTAAACAGGCAGTATTGGAAAAAGTCCATTAAGTCAGGCATAACAGCTTCGGCGCCTTCATTTTCCAAAAGCTGTACCAAATGGTTATTGGCGGATGGAAGGAATTTTACAAGAATCTCTCCTACAATACCTACCCTCGGCTTTTTCTCACCGCTTATTGGCAGAGCGTCAAATTCCTTTACAATTCCGGCGCAATTCTTTTTGAATTGTCCCCATTTTGCGCCTTTTAAAATATCTTCAATACATTTTGCCTCCCATTTTTTATGAAGGGCATTTGCAGAACCCTCCGTAAGCTCATAGGGGCGCATTCGGTAGAGGCAGCGCATAAATAAATCACCATAAACAACTGCCTGTAAAGCAGAGTTGACAAGCTTTGGCGTAATCTTAAAGCCGGGATTTTTTTCAATGCCGGCGCTGAAGGATATAACCGGAATATTACCATGACCGGATTTTTCAAGCGCTCTGCGGATAAATCCTACATAGTTAGTTGCGCGGCAGCCTCCTCCGGTCTGGGACATAATAATTGCAGTCTTGTCAAGGTTGTATTTGCCTGATTCTAAAGCCTTCATAATCTGTCCGACCACAATAAGAGAAGGGTAGCAGGCGTCGTTGTTGACATATTTTAGACCAATATCTACAGCAGCCTTGTCTGAATCCGGAAGCTCCTCAAGATTAATGCCGCATAAATGAAATGCCTCTGATAAAATATCAAAATGGATTGGAGACATCTGCGGACATATAATTGTGTAGTCCTTGGCCATATCTTTGGTAAATGTTGTATGGTTATATGCAGACGAAACAATATGCTTTTTAATATTGTGTTTTTGCCGAACCTTAACTGCGCTTATTAATGAGCGAATACGTATTCGGGCAGCTCCAAGATTATTTACCTCGTCAATCTTTAGCACTGTGTAAATGCGGCCGGATTTGCTCAAAATATCATTTACTGCGTCTGTAGTTACAGCGTCTAAGCCGCAGCCAAAGGAATTGAGCTGTATAACCTCTAAGTTGTCTATAGTCTTGGCATAGTTGGCGGCTTTATAAAGGCGGCTGTGATACATCCACTGATCGGATACAATAAGCGGTCTTTCCACCTGTCCTAAATGTGAAATGGAATCTTCGGACAGTACAGCAATATCATAGGAGTTAATAAGCTCAGGTATTCCATGGTTAATTTCCGGATCAATATGGTATGGACGTCCGGCAAGAACTATACCTAATTTACCGGTTTTATTAATGTAGTCAAGAGCCTCCTCGCCCTGCTGCTGAATATCTCTTTTGCAGGCGGCGGCTTCAGCATAAGCCGCATCAACAGCTTCATTTATCTCTTTTTCGCTGATGTCATAGCGTTCCTTTAAGCAAAGGTATAGCTGTTCCTTTAATTTTTTTGGAGAATCCAGAGCCAAAAACGGATTCATAAAATTGATATCCTCAGTGACAAGCTCCTCCATGTTGTTTTTTATATTTTCAGCATAGGAGGTTACGATAGGGCAGTTGTAGTGTTCCCACGCATCAGGAGTCTCGTTCTGCTCATAAGGAATACATGGATAAAAAATGTCAGTAATACCCTGTTTTACAAGCCACAGCACATGGCCATGCGCCAGCTTAGCCGGATAGCACTCTGATTCACTCGGAATAGACTCGATTCCCAGCTCATAAATCTTTCTGGTGGATACTGGACTTAAGCGTACATTGAAGCCCAACTGAGTAAAAAATGTATACCAAAACGGGTAGTTTTCATACATGTTAAGAACTCTTGGAATGCCAATCTCCCCGCGGTATGCCATATCTGGCGACAGAGGGGTATATCCAAAGATTCTTTTCATTTTATAGTCATAAAGGTTTGGAACTTCTGTTTTCTTTTTCTGTCCACCGGCTCCACGTTCACAGCGGTTTCCTGTGATATACTGTCTTCCGCCTGTAAAACGGTTAATGGTCAATAGACAATTGTTTGTACAGCGTTTACACCTTGCCATCTGTGTTTCAAATTCCAGTCTGCTAATCTGTTCGGCGCTAAGCATGGTGGTTGGCACAGAAACGTCATAGCGTTCCCTTGCAATAAGGGCGGCGCCAAATGCGCCCATAATACCGGCAATATCAGGACGTACCGCTTCGCAGCCTGAAATTTTTTCAAAGCTTCTAAGCACCGCATCATTATAAAAGGTTCCGCCCTGAACTACAATATTTTCGCCTAAATCCTTAGGATCAGTAAGCTTAATTACCTTAAGCAGCGCATTTTTTATTACTGAATATGCAAGTCCGGCGGAAATATCTGCAACGGTTGCACCCTCCTTTTGCGCCTGTTTTACTTTTGAATTCATAAATACGGTGCAGCGGGAACCCAAATCAATTGGTTTTTTTGCAAATAAAGCCACATTTGCAAAATCTTCTATACTATAATTAAGTGATTTTGCAAAGGTTTCTATAAATGAACCGCACCCGGACGAGCAGGCTTCATTTAACATTACATTATCAACAACACCGTTCTTAATCTTAATACATTTCATATCCTGCCCGCCGATGTCTAATATACAGTCTACATCCGGCTTAAAAAATGCAGCGGCATAGTAGTGGGCAATTGTTTCTACCTCGCCCTCATCAAGCATGAGAGCTGCCTTTACCAAATGCTCGCCATAACCTGTAGAGCAGCCTCTTACGATTTTTGCGCTGTCAGGCAGCTTGCTGAAAATGTCGTTAAGAGCGCCTAAACAGGTCTTTAACATATTTCCGTTATTGTTGCTGTAAAAATCATATAACAAACATCCATCCTCTCCAACCAATGCCATTTTGGTTGTTGTGGAGCCGGCGTCAATGCCCAAAAAGCAGTTTCCTTCATAGGTTGAGAGGTCTCCGCGTTTTACCGCATATTTGTTGTGCTCATCTGTGAAATCTTCATATTCTTTTTTATTTGCAAATAATGGCTCCATACGCTCAACTTCAATGTCAAGCTCAATGCGCTTGTCAAAACGGTGTATTAGATTAGAGAGCATAATAGAGGTATTTGGCTCAGAATTAAGCGCAGCTCCAACAGCAGCAAACAAATGCGAATGATTTGGCGCAATAATTTCATCTTCTTTGAGGTTTAATGTGCGGATAAACGCAGCTTTTAATTCGGAAAGAAAATGCAGCGGCCCGCCTAAAAATGCAACATTTCCGCGAATAGGCTTACCACAGGCAAGTCCGGAAATAGTCTGGTTTACTACAGCCTGAAAAATAGAAGCGGATAGGTTTTCCTTTGTCGCCCCCTCATTTATCAATGGCTGGATATCTGTCTTGGCAAATACGCCGCAGCGCGCGGCAATGGGATGAATTGTGTCATAATTTTTTGCATATTCATTTAAGCCGGAGGCGTCAGTTTGAAGCAGGGACGCCATCTGGTCAATAAACGAACCGGTACCGCCGGCGCACACCCCGTTCATACGCTGGTCAATACCATTAGTAAAATAAATAATCTTGGCGTCTTCGCCTCCAAGCTCAATGGCAACATCTGTCTGCGGCGCATAGTCTTTTAATGCAGTAGATACGCACACTACCTCCTGACAGAAGGGTACGTCCAGATGCTTGGAAATGGATAATCCGCCTGAACCGGTAATGGCAGGGGAAATCTTAATGTCACCCAGTTTTTCATGAGCCTTTTCTAATAAATTTTTAAGTGTTTCCTGAATATTGGCATAATGGCGCTGGTAATCAGAGAATAAAAGCGTATGCCTGTCGTCAAGAACTGCTACTTTTACGGTTGTAGAACCTATATCAATACCTAATGTGTATTTCATAATATCTATCTCTTTCTTAAATTTTTTATTATTTATGGATTAAAATAAAATCCCAGTTACATATTATAATGTAATTCGACAAAATTGACAAGGAAGCATTTAAATAAACTTATTTAGAAATATACGGTAAAACATAGGAATTATGCCAAAATGGTTTAGACAAGCACATTTAAAAATTTTCTGAATAGGCTATGGATAACGAATTTTGTAGAAAGCAGGATATTTAGGTATGATTCAAGGTTATGAAGATTATTTTAAAATGAAAGAGGAAATAATGGGAAGCAGCAATACAGAGAAGGCTCAGGAAATGAATATGAAAAACGAAAATGGAAACGAAAATGTCGATTGGAACAATATTCCATGGCAGACAAGTAATGGCGCAGTGCCTGCACAGGGAAATACTAATATGCAGGATAATAGAAAAGCAGCAGATGACGTAAGGCCTAATGTGCCTGCGGATAACATGCCGACGGAAATGGGAACGCCCTCAAACAATATGCCGATGGGAACGAAAACGCCCTCAAACAGTATGCCGATGGAAATGGGGATGCCTGCAAATAACATGCCTGCTCAAATGAGAAGGGAAGCTTCAGATGGCAGATATGAGGAGGATATGGAGGAGAATCCTGTATTTGATCCTAATAATACAAGGATTCCAACAGAGCGGGAGAGAAGACGTACAGAACGCCCTTCATGCTTTACCTGCCGCGGAGAGGTTTATGTAGTGAAGAAGGGGGATACCCTTTATAAAATTGCCAAAGAGCATGGCTTGAAGGTAATTGACCTTCTGGTGGCAAATCCTTATGTAAATGTATATAATATGCAGGTTGGCGAGGAAATTTGCATTCCGGCTAAAGCAGTGGCAATTTGTAATCAGGGAAGGCTTCCAAGACAGTAACGGTTTTGTTTTATGTTAATTTACTTAAACTTCGCAGTTGTTTTTTTATAATTTATAATTATAAATTTTACAACTGCGAAGTCGTATTTTAGGGACTGGAATTGTTTGACATTCTGCCTGTTCTTCACTATAATGTATGGTAAGTATGTATGCTCATGAAATAAAACTAGCAAAGAAGGTGCAGAATATGGTACGCGTGTTTCGCACACTGGATGATGGGATTCACCAGATTAATGAAATACAGGAAGGCTGCTGGGTGTCTTTGACTTCGCCATCTCCAACAGAACTTAAGGAGATTTCTGAGAAGTACAGTATTGAAACAGACCATTTACAGGCTGCATTGGACGAGGAGGAGCGTTCGCGTATTGAAGTGGAAGACCATTATACTATGATTATTGTGGATATTCCTATAACAGAGGAGCGCAAAGGCAAGGATTATTATGTTACAATCCCCTGCGGCATTATTATAACGGAGGAGTTGATTTTTACTGTCTGTCTTATCGACACTCCTGTATTGACTGCATTTATGGATGGGCGTATACGTAATTTTTTTACTTTTAAGAAAACAAGATTTATATTACAGATTTTGTATCGCAATGCGTCAATATACCTTCAATATCTGCGTATTATTGATAAGAAGAGCGAGGAGGTAGAGAAAAAGCTTCATGTATCTGCTAAAAATTCAGAGTTAATTGAGTTTTTAGAGTTGGAGAAGTCGCTGGTATATTTTACTACTTCGCTTCGAGGTAATGAGTTGGTGCTTGAGAAGATGATGAAGATTGAGCAGATTAAGAAATATCCTGAAGATGAGGACTTGTTGGAGGACGTCATTATCGAGAATAAGCAGGCTTTGGAGATGGCTAATATTTACACAGGAATTTTAAACAGCACTATGGATGCATACGCCAATATTATTTCCAATAATATGAACATTTCAATGAAGTTTTTGGCGGTGCTGACAATTGTAATGAGCGTGCCTACTATGATTGCAAGCTTTGCCGGAATGAACGTACTTGGGATTCCATTTAATGATAACCCGTATGGATTTTGGATTATGCTGGTATGCGGTGTTGGACTTGCCGGATTAATAGGACTTATAATGCATATTAAGAAGATGTTTTAAGAAAGGACTAGTATGAATAGACGTAATTTTTTAGATAATTTACAGCGCAAGTGGGGCAAATATGCCATTTATGATTTAACAAAGTATATGATTGGAATGTATGTGATAGGATTTATACTTATTCTTATTACTAACGGAGCTGCAGGAGGTTTTTTATATCTTGATATGAATGCAGTTTTTCATGGGCAGATTTGGCGCCTTGTTACCTTTTTGATGATTCCTCCCGGTACAAGCTTTTTAGTTATAATTACGTTAATTTTTTATGCTTCTATCGGAAGAACTTTAGAGCAGACATGGGGTACGTTTTATTATAATGTTTATATTTTTTCTGGAATTATATTTACAATTCTGGGGAATTTGGTTTCTTTTATTATTGTGTCATTGGCAAATGGATATCCAACCAGTGTAATTGGGACAAATTATTACATTCTTATGTCCATGTTTCTTGCATTTGCCCTTCTTTATCCTGATATGCAGGTGCTGTTAATGTTTATCATTCCCATCAAAGTAAAATGGATGGCATATGGTTATTATGCTTTGATGATTTACCAGATTTATCAGGATTTACAGTTTATACGTGCCGGCAATGTCTATATGTGGGGGGATGTGGCTTCCATTATTATGTCGCTGCTTAATTTCTTTATATTCTATTATTTGACCAGGCAGCGTACACATGTGACATTTAAACAGAAAAGAAGAAAAAAGGCATTTCAGCAAAAGATGGTAAGACCTAATGGAATTACTAAACATAAGTGCGCTGTTTGCGGAGCTACTGATGAGAGCAATCCTGAGCTTGAATTTCGTTTTTGCTCAAAATGTAACGGAAATTATGAGTACTGTCAGAATCATTTGTTTACACATACGCACGTTAAATAGCAATAATATGAAAGGTGGGGAATGTATATTATGAAAAAAACTAAGATTATTTGCACAATGGGGCCTAACACAGAGGATAAGGAGTGTCTAAGGCAATTGGCGCTTCATGGCATGAATATTGCCAGAATAAATTGTTCACATGGCTCATACGAGGTGCATGAGGCCATGATTAATCGGATTAAAGAGGTTAGGGAGGAGCTTAATTTGCCGATTGGCATTTTGCTTGATACTAAAGGGCCTGAGATTCGTGTGAGGAAGCTTAAGGGAGACAGGATTACTTTAGTTGCCGGTTCAACAGTAACTTTGACAACGGAAGATGTGGAGGGTAATGACACGCTTATTCCTATTACCTATGAGGAGCTTCCCAAGGATGTAAGTGAAGGAAACCGGATTTTAATGGATGATGGCCTTCTTGAGCTTAATGTGGAAGCTGCAACGGATACAACTATAACTTGTAAAGTAATTGCCGGAGGCGAGCTGTCCTCCAATAAAGGTGTGAATGTTCCTAATGTTAAGGTCAATCTTCCCGCCATTACTGACAAGGATGTGGAGGATATCTGTTTTGGTATCCAGCATGATATTGATTTTATTGCAGCCTCTTTTGTGCGAAATAAAGACGCTATTGTAGAGATTAAAAAGCTGCTTAAGGTGCATAAGGCTGAAGACGTATCTGTTATTGCCAAAATTGAAAACAGCGAAGGCGTAGAAAATATGGATGAGATTTTAGAGGTCTCTGACGGTATTATGGTTGCAAGAGGGGACTTGGGCGTGGAGATTCCGGCTCAGGAGGTACCGTTTGTGCAAAAGGAATTAATTCAGAAATGTAATCAGGCGTATAAGCCTGTTATCACTGCAACCCAGATGCTGGATTCCATGATAAGAAATCCCCGTCCTACCAGAGCGGAGGTTACTGATGTGGCAAATGCCATTTATGATGGAACGGATGTTATTATGCTTTCAGGTGAAACTGCTGTGGGCAAATATGCGGTGGAGGCAGTACAAATGATGTCTGAGATTGCAGAGGCGACAGAATCGCATCTTAACTATGCGCTCCATATGAAAAAGAAGAAAATGAAAGAGGATGCAGATATTTCCAGCGCAGTAGCATTTTCTTCAGTAGCAACAGCTATGAATCTTGATGCAAAGTATATATTGGCAAGCAGTATTACCGGAGTTACAGCCAGAGTAGTCAGTAAATTCCGTCCGGAATGCCCGATTATAGGCCTTTCGCCTATTGAAAAAACTCTTCGTAAAATGCAGATGTATTGGGGAGTAATCCCTATTGGCACCAAACATGTGGCGCATCCTGACGAGATACTTAACCTTGCAGTTGATACTGTGAAGGAGGCAAAGCTTGTTAATCAGGGAGATGTGGTTGTTATGACTGCCGGCAGCGTTTATGGCGAGCATTCCATTACCGATATGATGAAGGTATTTATAATCAAGTAACAATAAAGATTGAGGTTATTATAGATGAACGAGAGAGAACTAATTCATGAAATGAAAAAGAAAAAAAAGTATAAGGAGTACAAGCAGCAGTATACAGAGCGTTTTGGGGCTTTGTACTATGATTATGCAAGTATTCAGTTGGCATTTTCATATTATACGCTGTTTGAGATTTTGTCTGAGAAGGAATGCCCATGGATGAAAGAAAGAATAGAGCATTTTAACAGCATACTTCATGAGGAGGGCGAGAAGGCTGTTAAAGAGCTTAATGATTTAAGGGACGAAGTAATGAAGACTATGGATAATATTACTTTATATACTGATATTTTAAGTATATACGAGCATATTATGAATCGGGTTGAGTACCGTTATAAAGAATGCAGCGTTCCAAACATAGAGTCCTCCATAGCGGATATACAAAAATTTTTGTTTTCTGATAAGGATATGGTTGTTACAAACGATAAGATAAAAACTATAATATCAGAGCTGCCTTTGCGCATGACAAAACAGAGATTTTTTGATATTTTGACGGAAAGTCTGTCTATTTATAAGGAGTCTGATGAAGCCGGAGTTAATGGTTTTTTGTATATGGTAAGGACTATTGCCGGATTAAAGGATAGTTTACAGCCAATAGAAGGTATAGAAGGAATTGAAGCATTTATAGATACTTTGAAATGTGCTGATTATAGCAATATTTCAGAGGAGGATTTTGAACAATTTACATCGCAGATAACAAAATACGGCGACGATTTGACAGACATGGTCAATTTATATATGCAGCTTCAGGAGTGCATAAATCATTATTATACTATGCTGCTTTGTAAGCCATTTGCAGGAAAGCTTTCACATTCTTCAGAAAATGCAGTTCATATGGTTACGCATATTTTGGAGAATTTTGACGGGGCTTTTGATACTGTATTAGATGGCTGCAATGAAGATTTAGAGGCGTTAGAGGGTAAGCAGGAGAGCATTATGGAGCGTGTTATGGATTATGAGGCAGCGCTTAATGATGTGCTTGCAGAATGCAGCGACGACTCGGCAGTCAACGCTCTTTATACCTGTTCTAAGTTAGTTTCTTCCAGCATGTTTATTGATTTGGAGGAAGCTGATGAGAGTACTCCTGCAACCGCAGAGTATATTAATAATGCAACCGCAGATTTGATTGCAGATTTTGACAGCTTTTTTACAGAACATACAAGGGTGGTAAACCGAGCGGTTATGAGTCAGGTTCTAGGCGTAGTTCCGGTATTTTTCAATAGTACTGAGGAGATTATGGAATATGTCAGGTATTCCCTTACCCACTGTAATGATACAAGCGAGCTTTGCGCCTGTTTGGATTTGATTAATGGAATCATGGTATAAAGAAAAAAGGTTTAATTATGATAATTAGTTCAAAACTATACAGCAGCGAGAGTCTGCTGAAACGCAAAGAAAAGATTATAAAGAAGATTGAGAAAAATAAGGCGGTACTTAGACTCTATGTTATTACAAATGCATTTCACAAGGACAACCAGCTAGAGATTCATTACTATAATGAGATGTTTCAAAAGGTTTTAACGGTCTATTATGATTATACAATTTATGGAATTGCTAAGTCTAAAGATGAGGCGTTTGAATTGTTAGAGCAAATGGTAAATGATTGCATAAAAGAACGGGGCGACTGCGATTTAAGGGAATTTCTGAAATCGTAGATTATATTATTTTTGCGCATACGGAGTTTGAGAAGGTTATAATTTTTGTGTGAAGGGCTTTTAATAAGGCGGGAGGCATTGATGGGCATTATCAGTATTTTGCTTACAATTTTAAAATGGCTTGTCATTATTGTTGGCGTTCTTTTAGGAGTTATTTTGCTGTTTGTGTTATTATTGCTTATAGTTCCGATTTGTTACAGGATTCATGCTGATTTTTATGATAACCGAATATCAGCCCGCGGCAAATTTTCTTATTTTGGGCCTTTGTTTAAGGGAAATTTTCATTACAATAAAGAAGATTCCCTCAAATATAAAGTAAAGGCGTTATGGATTACTTTGGCGGCGGATGATAAGGAAGAAATAGACGCCAAGAAGGAGGCAAGACGGGCTAGATTTAAGCAGGCGAAGCTAGAGCGTAATAGAAAAAGAAAAGAGAAGAAGCAAGAGAAGGAAAAGAAGCGAAGGGAATACAATAAAATACAAATTGAAAACGAGCCTGAGCCGGAAAAAATTGAAGAAGCTAAGGAGAGTAAAACATCAGAAATAGATACGCCTTTATATAGCGATAAAAAAGCTGCAGCGCAAAGCTATGAGAAGCAGGAGAAGGCAGCCGCTGAACCACGTAATACTAAGGATGAAGAATTAATAGCAGATGAAGTGGGAATAATAGAAAAAATAGCGGCGTTTTTCAATAGATTAATTTACAACATTAAAAGTATAAAAAATAAGATTATATCTATTTGGAACAGGATAAAGAATATTTTTAAAAGTTTTATCGAGCGTCTGACAAATGCAAGGGATAAGTCGTCTTTGTTATACAAGCTTTGGCAGACAGAGACCACAAAGAGGGCGTATGAACGTTTTAAGAAAAAATTTGGTTTTCTTCTTAAGCATTTAAAGCCATCTAAAGTGGCGGGCAGACTTTATTTTGGGATGGATGATCCTGCCGCCACAGGTGAAGCATTAGCAGCAATAAGTGTTATTTATCCTATAATAGGGCCTCATATTACAATTGTACCCAATTTTGAGGAGACCTGTTTTGAGAGCGAAATAGAAATAAAAGGTCATATATGCTTGATTTTTATTGGGATATTTGCATTAAGAATATTCTTCGATAAATATATTAAGAAAACGTATCAGCGTTTTCAACACATTACAGGAGGTAATTAATTATGTCAAACGATTTTAACTCAACGGTAAGCGCTTTATTTTCAGGGATGGATACTTTCCTTTCCTCTAAGACTGTAGTGGGAGAACCTACAAAGCTGGGAGATACAATTCTTCTTCCATTGGTAGATGTTTCATTTGGAGTTGGCGCAGGCGCCTATTCTGAGGGAAATGACAAAAAGAACAAGGCGGGAGGAGGTATGGGCGGTAAAATGACGCCCAGTGCGGTTCTGGTAATTCAGAATGGCAAGACAAGGCTTGTAAATGTGAAGAATCAGGAGACTTTAACTAAGGTGCTTGATATGGTTCCCGATTTGATTGACCGGTTTGGGAGTAAGGATAAGAAGACCGACGAAGAAGTTTTAGATGATATTGCGGCCGGTATTGACGAGGCGGACAGCTAAAATATTGACTAATAAAAACCGAATATTGAGTAGTAATATTTTCAAATAAATAGCTATGCACCTATTTGTTTTCTTTTGAATATATTATAACAAGATTGGTATCCGGTTTTGGTTGATATGAGGAAAATGTGTGGATATAGCTTATTTTGGATAGGTATAGGAATATTGATTTGTCAAATACTGGACAGTGAGATTTGGACGTTGATTATTATGATTATGTGTTTTGCAGGATTTTATCTGCTGTTTTGCAGAGGAGACTGTTAGCTGGTTTAGATGGTAAATTAAAAAGAGTGCCATGCTTGGCACTCTTGATGTAATATAATCTTAAAAATTAAGCTCTTTCAACTTTACCGGACCTTAAACAGGAAGTACAAACGTACATCTTCTTAGTACCACCGTTTACAGCTACCCTTACAGACTTAATGTTAGATTTCCACATTCTATTAGACCTGCGGTGTGAATGACTCACCTTCTGTCCAAAATGAGCACCCTTTCCGCAAACTGAACACTTTGCCATAGCTTCGCACCTCCTTAAAATCCATTTAAACCTTCTGGCAGGCTTACAACGAAAACTATTCTAACAGATTGTTGGACTCTTTGCAAGTAAAAATTAAAATTATTTTATATTTTTGTTTCTTTTCTATAGGAAATTGGTTATAATTTAATATAATGACTTAAATCTGAGAGGAGGCATAATTTATGGGTCAAAAGGTTGTTGAAGGAGAGCTTGGTTCGCTTACTATTAATCAGGAGGTTATTGCAACCCATGCAGGCATGGCGGCGGTTGATTGCTTTGGTATTGTTGGCATGGCGTTAACTAACATGAAAGACGGGATTGTCCATTTGCTTAAGAAGGAGAGCGCAGGAAAAGGCGTACACGTTGCAATGGAGGAAGATAAGCTTTATATAGAAATGCATATTATCGTTGCATATGGAGTAAGTATTCCTGCGGTTACGGAGAATTTGATAGATGCTGTTACTTATCATATTGAACATTTTATCGGCTGCAAGGTGGACAAGATTGTTGTATGTGTTGATAATGTCAGAGTAATTGATTAAGAATTTGGAGGAAGTAGTTGTGTCGATTGTATTGGATGCTAAACAGTGCAGGGCTTTATTTTTAGCTGGTGCAGCTAATATCAACGCCCAAAAAGATTATATTAATGAATTAAATGTATTTCCGGTACCGGATGGTGATACGGGTACTAATATGTCACTGACTATTTTGTCAGCGGCAAAGGATGTGGAGGCGCTGCCGGAGAATCCTGATATGGAGGCTTTATGCAAAGCGATTTCTTCAGGTTCTTTAAAGGGAGCAAGGGGTAATTCAGGGGTTATTCTTTCCCAATTGCTGCGCGGTCTTACAAAGGGGTTAAAGGCAAATAAAGAGATTACTACTAAGGTTTTATCAGATTCATTTGCTTTGGCAGTGGAATCTGCTTACAAGGCAGTTATGAAGCCCAAGGAGGGTACCATTCTTACTGTGGCAAAGGGAGTGGCGGATAAGTCTAAAGAGCTTTCTGACAGTGTTAATGAGATAGAGGATTTTGTAAAACAGGTTGTGGACTATGGCAATGAAGTTTTAGATAAGACTCCGGAAATGCTGCCTGTACTTAAAGACGCCGGCGTTGTGGATTCCGGCGGCAAGGGTTTAATGGCGGTGCTTGAGGGAGCTTTGGCATGTTTGCAGGGAGAACAGGTGGCAAAGCTTAGCTTTGATAGTACCTCTGGCAGTGGCGGCAAAACATCTGCAAAGGAAATGGGAACCGGAGATTCATTTGATACAGATATTAAATTTGGCTATTGTACTGAGTTTATCATTATGCTTGATAAAAAGTTCACAGAGCAGAATGAGAAGGAGTTTAAGGATTACCTTTTATCTATTGGAGACTCTTTGGTTGTAGTTGCAGATGATGATATTGTTAAGGTTCATGTTCATACAAACCATCCCGGTCAGGTCTTTGAGAAGGGACTTACCTATGGGGAATTGACTCGCATGAAGGTTGATAATATGCGCGAAGAACATCGGGAACAATTGGTTAAGGCAAGTGATGTAAAGAATGCTAAAGAGCAGGAGAAGGCGGTTAAGTCTGCTGATGATAACGATACAGCGCCAAGGAAGTCCATGGGTATTGTAGCAGTTTCTATTGGCGATGGCATGAATGAGATTTTTAAGGGACTTGGCGTGGATTATCTTGTTGAAGGCGGGCAGACAATGAATCCAAGTACAGAAGATATGCTTGGAGCAATTTCACATGTAAATGCAGATAATGTATTTGTTTTCCCTAATAACAAGAATATTATAATGGCGGCAAATCAGGCAAAGGATTTAGTCGAGGACAAGAATATAATAGTTATTCCTACCACAACTGTGCCGCAGGGAATTAGCGCTGTTATTGCATTTAATCCGGAGGGAAGTGTGGAGGAGAATGAAGAAGGCTTTAATGAAATCAGTAATAATGTCCGTACCGGTCAAGTCACATATGCTGTACGCGATACGGTAATAAATGGGTTTGAGGTACACAAGGAAGACATTATGGGGCTTGATGATGATGGAATCAGGACTGTTGGCAGAGATGTAAATGACACTACTGTTAATCTCATTAAGGAAATGGCCGACAGCGATTCTGAATTGATTTCAATTTACTTTGGACAGGATGTTACAGATAAACAGTCACAGGATGTATTAAAGCTGGTGGAGGAGGCGTTCCCAACCTGCGATGTTGAAATGAATTATGGCGGACAGCCTGTGTATTACTATATTGTTTCTGTTGAGTAAGAAAGAGCGGTTTTTATGAGAGAGCATGACAGTTTGGAAACATTAAAGGGGGTAGGCGCAAAAAGCGCCGCCCTCTTTTCAAAGTGTAAAATATATACTGTGGGAGAGCTTGCAGAATACTATCCAAGATATTATGATAAATTTCCTGAGCCTAAGACATTTGCAGAGCTTAAGGAGGGGGAAAAGGGCGCGGTTATTGCCAGCGTTCATTCACGTATGACCATTAAGCCTGTAAGGGGGCTTAAGGTGTGTGTTATGAAAGTTAAGGACGATGAGGCTGTTCGTGAGATTGCATGGTTTAATTCGCCTTTTTTGGCAAATGTATTTAAGGTGAATCAGAAATATATATTCGTAGGTGAAGCAGTTTTAAAAAATGGAATACTTACCTTTCAGCATCCGGCATATTACAAGATTGATGAGTATAAACATCTGCAAAATACTTACCAGCCTGTGTATTCATTAACAGAGGGGCTTACAAACAATGCTGTTAAGAGGTGTGTAGCGCAGCTTAAGCCCCTTTTTGAGAGAAAGAAGGAGTATCTTTCAAGTGAATATTTAAAAGAAAACGGACTTATGAGCCTGCCGGAGGCGTTTGATAATATTCATTTTCCTAAAGGAAAGCAGCAGATTATAGAAGCCAGAAGAAGACTTGTTTACCATGAATTTTTCAGGTTTCTGATATATATGGACGCCATGAAGGAAAAGGGAAGTAAGATAAGAAATCACTATACCGTAAAGGATGTAAATGTTGAGAATATAATTAACGGACTGCCATATAAGCTTACCTCTGCTCAGGAGAGAACATTAAAGGAGATTAGGGAGGATTTGTCGGGACCTTATGTTATGAATCGGCTTGTTCAGGGAGATGTGGGCTCCGGTAAAACTATCATTGCTATTTTATCACTTTTTATGGTGGTGAAGTCCGGATATCAGGGAGCGTTGATGGCTCCTACGGAGGTATTGGCAGAACAGCACTACAAAGAGCTGCGCAAAATGTTAGAGCCTTACGGTATTAAGGTGTGTTTGCTGACAGGTACTGTTAAAGGAGTGGAAAAGAAGCAGCTTTATGAGGCTATAAGTAACCATGAAGCGGATATTATTGTTGGAACTCAGGCTTTGATTCAGGAGAAGCTTACATTTGCAGATTTGGCGCTGGTTATTACAGATGAGCAACACCGCTTCGGTGTTAAGCAGCGCGAACGCTTTGCCAAGAAGGGTAATTACCCTCATGTGCTGGCTATGAGCGCAACGCCTATTCCAAGGACATTGGCAATGATGCTTTATGGGGATATGAGTATTTCTGTTATGGACGAGCTGCCCATGAACCGGCTGCCTGTTAAAAATTGTGTGGTAGGGCAGGAATACCGTTTGGCAGCAATTAAGTTTATGAAGACTGAGATAGAAAAGGGACATCAGATTTATGTTATCTGCCCTATGGTAAATGAGAGTGAGACGCTGGAGGTTGAAAATGTAACAGATTATGGACAGAAGTTAAAAGAAGCATTACCGGATGCCCAAATTGCAGTGCTGCATGGCAAACTAAAAGAAGCGGAAAAAAACGAAATTATGTCTGCATTTGCCAGAGGGGAAACGGATATACTGGTGTCTACTACAGTTATTGAGGTGGGGATAAACGTGCCAAACGCCACATTTATGCTGATTGAAAACGCCGAGCGTTTCGGTCTTGCCGCGCTGCATCAGCTTAGAGGACGGGTAGGAAGGGGAACTGCTCAATCCTATTGTGTTTTTATGTACGGAAAGGATACTGAGAAAAACAAAGAGAGGTTAAATGTGTTAAATGAATCTAACGATGGTTTTGAGATTGCCAGAATGGATTTGGAAATGCGGGGGCCGGGAGATTTCTTTGGTATTAGGCAGAGTGGAGAGCTTGATTTTAAACTTGGAGATATTTATCAGGATGCCGGTATTTTAGAGCTGGCGCATAAGCATTTGCAAAAGTGTAAGGAGGAACGCTTTGATTTCTCTGCATATCCTGAGCTTTCGTGGGATACAGGGCAGATGTTGTCCATTTAGATGAAGGAGAAAAAAATGAAACGAATTAAAGAATGGATTTCTAACAAAAATCCGCAGCGTATTGCAGCTTGGCTGTCAAAGCGGAGTCCAAAACAGCTTTTAGGGTTAATGCTAACGCTGTATGCGGTGGTAATTGTTGTTGTCTGTATTTGTTATATTATCCATAAAATTAATATTATAGAGGTCGTTATTACTCTCTTTCTGCTTACGTTGGCGCTGATTCCATTATTCAGGGGAAGATAGAACGCCGCAGCGCTTTTTGCAGTATTTTAAAATATGGTTGACAATTTTCTCACTATTTGAGATTATAATTTTGTATGTTATTTAACAGTTAATAATTTTAATATAATAAGGAGATTTTTATGAAAAAATTACTTGCAGCTATTTTAACATTATGTTTATGTCTATCCTTATTTGCAGGATGTTCAAAGTCCGACAAAGCGGAAAAGAAGGACAGCTCCAAAGAGGATAAGATTGATATTGCAGAGCAGATAGGGTTTAATCCGGAGGATTATGTAACTCTTGGAGAATACAAAGGTTTGGAGTCCTACTCTGTGACATGCGACGCTACTGACGATGAGGTGGAGGAAGAAATTGAAAGCAAGCTTTATGATGCTGCTACCTATACGGACATTACAGACCGCGGCGCGCAGAAAGAGGATTATATTACATTTAATTATTCTGCAACCGTAGATGGCAAGGCTGTGGAGGACTGCTCATACGAAGATTATGAGGTGCAGCTTGGATATGGGGATTTTCACAAGAAGCTTGAAAAAGCAATGATAGGTAAAAAGCCAGGGGATACATTTACAGAGGAAGCAAAGATTACTGAGGATTTAAGCTCCACAAACGCGGGCGATACGGGCGTGTTTACTATTGAGGTTACAAAACTTCAGGAGGAGCATTTGCCTGAGCTTAACGAGGAATTTGTAAAGGCTAATTCTAACTGTGATTCCATCGAGGCATACCGCGCCAGTGTTAAGGAGGAGGTTATTGCCAATAAGGAGTCTGAGAACTTTGATACTCTTTCTTCTGAATTGATTGCAAAGATTGCAGAGGGAAGCAAGTTTAAGGAGGATTATCCACAGGAATTATATGATACATGTATGGAAGAGCTAAATACTAGCATTCAGGAAAATGCAGAAATGTTTGGAATGGAAGCAGAGGAGTTTATGACAACATTTTATGGCATGACTGAAGACGACCTTGAGAAGGAGGCGTTAAATGAGGTTCATTCACGAATTGCCATTTATGCTATTGCCATTAAAGAGAAACTGTTTTTAACAGAGGACGATTATCAGAACTATGTTAAGCAGATTGCATATGATTATGGATATGAATCAGTTGATGAGCTTGAGAGCGAATTTGATAAAGACACATTATTGTATCAGGCTATATATGATACAGTGTGCGAATTTATATACGATAAGGCAAAGAAAAAGGTTATTACTCAGGATGAATATGATGCGTTAAATGCAGAAGAGCCGGACGAGGAAGAAAGCGAAGAAACAGAGGAGTCCGATGAAGAAGATGTAACTGAAGCTGAGCTGTTTGATGTTGAATAAACGAAGCAAATAGGCTTGATTTCAAATGTTTTAGGCTCCATTCGTAAGAATGGGGCTTATTTTAACCTCTTAATAAATAAAAAATTGGGAAGGATAAGGTTTAAGAAAGCATGAATAAATTGGCATTATCCCATGAAATCTTAATGAGCGTTGAAAAGCCTGCAAGATATATTGGAAACGAAATAAATATGATAGAAAAAAATCCTTGCGATGTGGATATACGCTTTGCAATGTGTTTTCCTGATGTATATGAAATAGGAATGAGCCATTTGGGAATACAGATTTTATATGAAATGTTCAATCGCAGAAATGATACCTACTGCGAGAGAGTGTATTCGCCATGGCCTGACCTTCACAGAATTATGAAGGAGAGGGCGATTCCGCTTTTTGCACTGGAATCGCAGGACTCAATTAGAGAATTTGACTTTCTTGGGATTACGCTTCAATATGAGATGTGTTATACAAATATATTGCAGATTTTAGATTTGGCGGGGATTGCATTTTTCTCTAAGGATAGAGCGGAAAGCGAGCCTATTGTGATAGGCGGAGGGCCATGTACCTATAATCCTGAGCCGATTGCGGATTTTTTTGATTTGATTTATATAGGAGAGGGTGAAACTGTATATGATGAGCTTTTAGACCTCTATAAAAATCATAAGAAAAATGGCGGCGCAAGGCGGGAATTTCTGCATAAGGCTGCTTCAATAGAAGGCATATATGTTCCGTCTCTTTATGATGTCAGATATAATGATGATGGTACTATAAATTCTATGACGCCTATTTATGAAGATGTGCCGGCTATCGTAAAAAAGCAAGTGCAGACAGAGCTTACTGAAGGGTATTATCCGGAAAAACCGTTGGTTGCATTTCAGCGGCCTACTCAGGACCGCGTGACATTAGAGATTCAAAGAGGCTGCATAAGGGGCTGCCGCTTCTGTCAGGCAGGAATGATTTACCGGCCTTTAAGGGAGAGAAATGTGGAAAGATTAAAGCAGGAGGCTGTTAAAATGCTTGAAAACACCGGCCACGAGGAGATTACCTTAAGCTCTTTAAGCTCATCGGATTATTCTGCTTTAGAAGAGCTTACCTATTTTTTGATTCAGGAATGTAAGGACAAGCATATTAACATTTCCCTCCCATCACTTAGAATTGATGCGTTTTCACTTGACGTTATGAGTCGGGTTCAGGATGTTAGAAAGAGCAGCCTTACATTTGCGCCGGAAGCGGGAAGCCAGAGATTAAGGGATGTAATTAATAAGGGGTTGACGGAGGAAACTATTATAAATGGCGCAATGGAGGCGTTTCGCGGCGGCTGGAATAAAGTAAAGCTTTATTTTATGGTGGGACTTCCCTTTGAGACAGATGAGGATATTATAGCAATTCCAATGCTGGCCGACAAGATTGCGAAGGCTTATTACAGTATTCCTAAGAGTGAGCGAAACGGAAGGGTAAATATTAATTCAAGCGCATCTTTTTTTGTGCCGAAGCCCTTTACTCCATTTCAATGGGTTCCAATGAATACTTCCGATGAATTTCTTAGAAAGGCTTATCTTGCAAATGATACAATGCATGAAATGCATAATCACAAGAGCTTAAGCTTTCAGTACCACAATGCAGAGGCAACTATACTTGAGGGGATTCTTGCAAGGGGCGACAGGCGTCTCTCAAAAACACTGGTTCATATTTATGAGAAAGGTGCAATGTTTGATTCATGGACTGAATGGTTTGATAGCTCTATATGGTGGGATACTTTTGAGGAGGATGGCGTAGACGTTGATTTTTATACCACAAGAGAGAGAAGCCTTGACGAAGTATTTCCATGGGATTTCATTGATGCAGGAGTTACTAAGGAATTTTTAAAGAGAGAATACGAACGAGCAAGGCTGGGACAGGTAACGCCTAACTGCCGGCAAATGTGCAGTGGCTGCGGCGCAATGACGTGGAAAGGGGGAATATGCATTGAAGCTAAGGATGAAGTTCACTAAGACAGGTCCGCTTATGTATGTAGGGCATCTTGATTTGCTCAGATATTTTCAAAAGACATTTCGTCGGGCAAATGTTGATATTGCTTATACTCAAGGCTTTAGGCCCCATCAGGTTTTGTCGTTTGCCGCACCGCTTGGAATTGGCATAACTTCTGAGGGAGAGTATCTTGACGCTGAGTTTAACAGTGTTGAGCCAAGAGAAATTATGCTTGATAAGATAAACGCTGCAACAGGAACTCCATATATTTCCGTAACTGAGATTGTCCGGCTTAAAGAAGGAGCAAAAAAGGCGATGGCTGCGGTCGGCGGTGCAGATTATTCGGTTACTCCGCTTGAAACCATGTCTAAGGAGGCGTGGAGTATATTATTAAATAGTGTGGATTTATTTATAAGTCGGAATAATATTATTATTAATAAAAAAACTAAGAAAAGCGAGCAAGAAATTAACATACGCCCATTTATCCACAGAATTAATGTTGAGGACAACAGGCTTGTTATGCGCCTTACCGCCGGCAGTAAGGACAATCTAAAGCCGGAGCTTGTTATGGAAAGCCTTTGCAGGCTGTTTTTCGCCAGTTGGATTTTGTTCTCGGTGGTGTCGGACCTCGCCGCAAACTCGCCCTCCATGCTGCCCGCGTACAGGGCCGAATTACCGACCATGTCAAAGGCTTTCTGCAGGCCCTCTGTGTTTTGGGCCAACTTGCCGATTGCCGCGGACGCTTCTTCACCGAAGTAGTTTTTCAGTACCGGCAGGCGGTCTGCCGCTGGTAGCTGGTTTATAGCGCCGAGCAGGTCCATGATGGCACCCTGTGCGTCCACCTGCATACGCTCGGCGAGGTCTGTGGCGCTTATGCCGAGAGAGGCGAGGG
>CANQSN010000024.1 GCA_947626505.1 uncultured Lachnospiraceae bacterium | reverse complement strand
CCCATAAGCACCAGCAGCACATCAATATTCTTCTCTGTTGCATAAGAAAAAATATGGTCATACTGATACTCATAATTCAATCTTCTCGCATCAATATAAACCGGCTGAAAATATCTTCCGGGGAAAATCACAAGATTCGCATCAACATCTTCCGCACCCTGCATAACGCCCTTGCAGACCGCCTGAGCAAAATCATTGTCCAAATCGTCTACATAGAAGCCCATGGCGCTGTCATACCTGAAACGTTCAGTCACATCTTCCAAAACTCTGTCAATAAAGAAACCAATAGTCAAACGCTTTGCCATTAAATCCCCTACTTTCTTAAAGTATTCTATATTGTGCAGTCAAATTCATATATCTACCAGCGCATTCTGACAAAGCGCGTCTGGCACGCCGGACAGACAATAGCAACCCTTCCCTTCTTGCCTCGGTTCGGAATACGCACTTTCTGCTTGCAGCCCGGACAATCAAAAATGTAATAGGCATCCTTCATAGCCTTCTCCTCCGCCCGCTCCTGCTTCGTCTGTTCATCAGGCACAATCTTATTCTTAACCTGCTCAAGCATATCTCTCTTATCCGCATTCTTAAAGTCTGTCAGCTTACCTGAAACAGCGTCCCAAATGCGTATAAAAATACTCTTTATTCCTCTTAAAAAAGAGCCCAGTATCCTATTCTCCGTATCATGAAAAGAAAATGGGGAAAAGCATCTAAACAAACCATACGCAACAAAAACAATCCCTACTATAAGCATCCACATTCTTTTCATAAACAAATCTAAAATAAGAAGAACAATCCCCGCAATCCATAAAAAACCTGTAACGTCATCTTCTCCTCTTTTACCGTCAGTCAGCCTTGACCACTGTCCGCTAAGCATATCAACAAACTGCTCTAACTTATCAAACATCCCACTATCACCCTTCCGAATCAAGGTTCCCCATTATTTCCTAAGCCTTGTCTTGTAATATAACAACATTCCAGTCTGTGTCCTGCCATAATAGCAAAAATTCTAATAATATATTTTGGCAGCTTACTAAACCGCTCGCCATATCAAATTCCATAAATTAACTATAACACAATTCACAATTTTCGTAAAGTTACAACAGGAAAATATTGCCACTATTTCTTGTACACATTACCCTCCATATACTGTTACAGAAATCATAAGCCTGTCTTTTTTAGTATGGCGTAAAACTCCTGAATAAAAAAACCTGCCCTTTCCCCTAACGGAAATCATCGACTCCTCTTTAATAAGCCCGCTGTTATTTTCTGTACATCTCCCTTTTACATATACCCTTTTCTCACGTATAAGAGACTGACTCTCCTGTCTGGACAAATGATACACCGCCGCCACAACAGCATCAAGTCTCTCTGACGACACTAAAATATGCTTTTCCTCACCCTCCGCTAATTCCCATTGTAAAGCCTCTGAAACCGGCGTCTCCTCCACCCTTACTATAGTATGGCGTATTTTGGAAAGCTCATTCTTTATATACTCTGTCAAATCCGACATACAAAACAAAAACGCCTCATTATCCTTAAAATAAATATCCCCAACCATTTCCCGTTCTATACCGAGGTTCATAACAGCTCCCAACACATCTCGGTGTCCAAGCTTATCCGCCCATTTTCTGGCGGCGGGAACAATGTGAAGCAGCGAAACAGGCATTGTAAACTCATATCCGAACTGGTTCGCATCTCCAAATACCGCTATATTACGTTCTGCTATGTCGTTTCCTCCCCATAAGGAAACTGCAATCGGAAGCTCATCTTCCAATTGCAGCAAAACATCCTGTTCCATTTCGTTTAAAAATTTTGTGTTAAAATACCTGTTCTCCCGATATGCGCGGTTTGCAATATCAAGATACCGTTTTTTTAGCTTAGCTTCGTCTGTCATAACTATATCCTTATCTCTGTTTGTAGGTTTCAAGAAAATCCCTGAGACTGTTGACAGATTTCTTTAAAACCTCAATGGTTGGAAGGAATACAATGCGGAAATGGTCAGGCTCTTTCCAGTTAAATCCAGTTCCGCAAGTTACCAAAACCTTTTTCTCCCTAAGAAAATCTAGTGCAAACTGCTCATCGTCAACAATACCGAATCTCTCTGTATCAAGCTTAGGGAAAATGTAAAAAGCTGCCTTTGGCTTCACCACAGATATTCCCGGTATATCTGAAAGAGCGTTGTAAATATACTCTCTCTGCTCATAAATTCTTCCTCCCGGAAGTATTAATTCATCCGCGCTCTGATAGCCCCCAATAGAAGTCTGTATAATGCTCTGTGCCGGAACATTTGAGCAAAGGCGCATTGAAGACAAAAGATTAAGTCCCTCAATATACCCCTTAACATGCTTTTTATTACCGCAAAGGCACATCCACCCGCAACGGTAGCCGGCCACGCGATGCGATTTGCTCAGCCCGTTAAATGTAATTGTAAATAAATCCGGCGCTAAAGACGCTATTGACGTATGCTTCAGTCCGTCCATAACAAGACGGTCATATATCTCGTCAGCAAATATAATCAAGTCGTTCTGTCTGGCAATCTCTACAATCTCTAACAGTAATTCTTTTGGATAGAGGGCTCCTGTCGGATTGTTCGGATTAATAATTACAATTCCCTTTGTATTAGGCGTTATTTTTTTTCGTATATCATCAAGGTCAGGATACCACTCAGCCTGCTCGTCGCAAAGATAGTGAACCGCCTTTCCACCTGACAGATTTATTGAGGCAGTCCAGAGAGGATAATCCGGAGAAGGAACAAGAATCTCATCATTGTTATCCAAAAGTCCCTGCATGGACATAGTAATCAATTCACTGACGCCATTTCCGGTGTAAATATCATCAACTCCCACATTTGGAATCTTTTTAATCTGGCAGTATTGCATAATAGCCTTGCGGGCAGAAAATATACCTTTAGAATCTGAATACCCTTCTGAATCCCTGAGATTCATAATCATATCCTTAATAATCTCATCAGGCGCCTGAAAACCATGCGGCGCCGGATTACCGATATTCAGCTTAATCACATCCATTCCCTCTGCAATCATGCGGTTAGCCTCGTCCATAACCGGACCTCTTATATCATAACATACATTTTCCAACTTCTTTGACTTATCAAAATCTCGCATTTTAAGTTTCCGCCTTTCATTAACCTTGTTATCTTTATTATGCTTATATTTTATTGGCTTTCTGTAGTTGCCGCTTCAGTCGTTGCGGAAGGAACGCCGGGCTCCTCATACACAATAACAGGCATTCCCTTATCCACTGTATTATATATGCTTTCCGCCATATGATACGGAAGATTGACGCACCCATGAGAACCTCTTGTTTTATATTGAGTTCCTCCAAAAGATCTGCGCCATCCGGCGTCATGCAGCCCTACATTGCCATAAAAAGGAATAAAAAAATTAACCTCGGAGGAATAGTCCTCTCCTGTCAGCTCAACCTGATGTCCCTCATAAGTATGGTCTTTATAGGTAATTGAGAAAATACCAGCCGGCGTAGGACTTTTAGTCTTGCCGCTTACACAGTCGGCCTCATCTACAAGCTTGCCATTTTTATAAAGATGCACATGCTGTCTTGTAAGATTTACCTCCACATATGTTTTTCCTATGTCGTTTTTCCCTCTCTTCATAGCCTTTTGATAATATATAGGCTCTTTTACTCCCGCTTTACCCTCTTTAATAAAACGGATTAAATCCTTTCTCTCCTCAACCCTGTTGGTCCACCAGCCATAATCGCCTTTGTTAATATTAATTTTATAGCCATAGCTTGTTTTAAATTCGCGGTTTGTAAAAATAGTATCGTGGCTTGCAGCCATATTACTTACAAACTCCTGCACTGCATCCTTGTCAAAGCTTACCGTAAAATCCTCGCCGATGTCAATCCACAAAGCAATCTGGTCAGAATCCACATTTACCTTATCTGTCTTATAATCATAGGTCACTTCTGCAGCAACATATTTATTAACATCGTTAAGAGCGTCCTGAACCGCTTTATCATCCTCTGTGTAATCAGGGACTTTGTAGCATTTATTTTTCTCCAAATCCAATATACCGTTAAGTCCCTCAACCGCCTCTTTTACTTTACTCTTAAGTACAGGAATTAAAATTGTGCTGCCCTGTTCCTCCTTGACCGTTTCATACTGTTTGCTTGCGCTGTTATACTCAAGCTTAGCAGAAACAGGCGGTTTCATATTGGAAGCCTTTACAAGCTCTAATCCGTCTATAAGCTTCATAAGCGCCGCTTCGTCATAGTTGATGGTAACTCCTATGGACTTATCTTTTTTACCTATCCATGATACCGGCCACAAAAATGCATTCTGCTCCTTTAAAAGGTTATTGATAGAGTCATCAAATATAACATCCATGCTAAAATCTCTGCCTTTTAGAATTGCATTTTTATTGTCCCTTGCAGCTAGCGTAAGCTCAAAGTTCTGTACTGCGTCAGTAAGCTTGTTTTCCGCTCCGGCAACGCTTCTGCCCATACAATTAACTCCATTTATACTTGTTCCGAGAACAAAATGCTTTCTAAAATACATAACTCCACCGGCATAAGCAAGCAGAATAACTCCCGCTATAACCAATAACACTATCTTAATATTCTTTCTTTTGTCTTTCCGATGTCCTCTGACTGACATAACAAAACCTTCCTAAATATTATTTTTGTTAATATAATTAACCAAACCTTCCGATTTTATAATCTCCTGCATAAACGGTGGAAATGACTGCCCCATAAATTCCATGCCTGTGGTTTTATCCGTAATTTTACCACTGTCAAAATCAATCTCCACAGTATCTCCCGCCTGAATACTCTCTGCCGCCTCCTTACACTCTATAATAGGCAGCCCGATATTAATAGCGTTACGGTAAAAAATTCTGGCAAATGTATCTGCAATAACGCAACTGATTCCCGATGCTTTGATTGCAATAGGCGCATGCTCCCTCGAAGAACCGCAGCCAAAATTCTTACCTGCCACCATAATATCGCCATCTTTAACGCGATTAACAAATTCCTTATCAATATCCTCCATACAATTCTTCTTAAGCTCTGCCGGATCGGAAGAATTAAGATACCTTGCCGGAATAATTACATCTGTATCAACATTATCACCATATTTGTGCACTGTCCCTACTGCTTTCATCTTATCTCCTCCTATAATCCTAATTCTGACGGCTGGCTAATCTTACCTGTAATCGCTGAAGCTGCTGCAACAGCCGGAGAAGCCAGATAAACTTCCGAATCCACATGTCCCATACGCCCCACAAAGTTGCGGTTTGTAGTTGCAACCGCGCGCTCTCCGGCAGCCAGTATACCCATATGTCCGCCTAAGCATGGCCCGCAGGTCGGAGTAGAAACAACAGCTCCCGCTTTTATAAACGTCTCCATATAGCCTTCCCTCATGGCTTCCAAATAAATATCCTGCGTAGCCGGAATAATAATTACGCGCACTCCTTTAGCCACTTTTCTATCCTTCATAATATCCGCTGCAATCCGCAAATCAGAAATTCTTCCGTTTGTACATGAGCCTATAACCACCTGATCAATTTTTACATCGCCCGCCTCGTCGACAGTTTTTGTATTTTCAGGCAAATGCGGGAACGACACTGTAGGCTTAAGCTCTGAAAGGTCGATAGTATATGTCTCGTCATACTCTGCATCTGCATCCGCCTCATAAATTGTATATTCTTTTACAGAATGCTCCTTCATATACTCCTTTGTCAAATCATCGACAGGGAAAATACCATTTTTCGCTCCGGCCTCAATTGCCATATTAGCCATGGCAAAACGGTCGTCCATAGAAAGATACTTAATGCCATCGCCTGTAAATTCCATGGAACGGTACAGCGCCCCATCCACTCCAATCATTCCAATAATATGCAGTATTATATCCTTGCCGCTAACCCATTTTTCAGGTCTGCCCTTCAGTTCAAATCTTATCGCAGCCGGCACCTTAAACCACGCCTGTCCCGTAGCCATACCCGCTGCCATATCCGTACTTCCGACGCCTGTAGAAAATGCACCCAGCGCTCCATAAGTACAGGTATGGGAATCTGCGCCAATTACCGTCTCGCCGGCAACCACTAAACCCTTCTCAGGAAGCAGCGCATGTTCAATTCCCATCTCTCCCACATCAAAGAAATTAGTGATGTCATTTTCTGCTGAAAACTCCCTTACGCATTTGCAATGCTCTGCACTTTTAATATCCTTATTAGGCGTAAAATGGTCCATTACAAGAGCAATCTTATCCTTGTCAAATACGTCTTTTTTATTGAACTTTTCCATTTCATGAATGGCAACCGGCGTCGTTACATCATTGCCCAGCACAAGATCTAACTTTGCCTGAATAAGTTGTCCGGCCTTTACATGGTCAAGTCCTGCATGGGATGCTAAAATCTTCTGTGTCATCGTCATTCCCATAATATCTACCTCCAACTGCTATAATAATCTTATATACTCAAACTTTGCACATGCAAAACCATAGCTTTGCATGGAATAATTGTAAATGTTAAGTTTAAGTTTATACAATAATCACATGATACACTTTTTTACTTTTATACGCAAGCCACATACACATTAAATTTCATTAAGTTTTCTCTTTAGACGTTCAAAAGCATCCTGATACTTCTTTTTCAAACTTTTCTCCTGCAAAGCCAAAAGATAATATTTGTAGGACAAGCGGATACACTCCTCATAAGAAATGCTTTTAAGGCAATCGTCAACAAATTCCCTAAGACGAATTACTATCTGCTTTGACGGTATGTATTCTGCACTCTCCTTTGACTTCCTAATCTCCTCGATTCTTTCAAGACTGCGTATTTTTTTATCCGCCCATTCAGAAAGTTTTTCGTAGTCTTCTTTTAATTCTCCCTTGCGTAAAAGCTCTGCCTTACGCTCCATGGCGTCTCCAATATCAAAAAATACCTCGTAACACTCCCCCTTAGAACAATGCTCGCACTTGCTTCCATAGTATATTGCCTTATAAAAATACTTCATTCCCTTATCAAAATGCCTGAGCCAGCAATAATCCATTCCAACACAATCATTAGAACAGGCGCTTTCCGGTTCGTCATCTAAAATCTCTTTATCAAGCTCAAAAGCCTGTTTATAAAACAGCATTGCCTTACCAAGCTTGCCTGCCCTCTCATATAAAACTCCAAGCTTAGAACATACATATCCATCCTTTGGCTGAAGCTGATAGGCTTTTTTATAGTATTTTAACGCCTTCCTGTCGTCGCATATATAATCCTTATAAAGTCCGGCCATATACCGGTAAAATCCAAATGAATTCTTATCGTCGGCGCTGCCATACTGCTTCCAAATCTTAATTACGCTTTTATAATCTCCTGTGTGCTTATATATATCAGCCCAATACTGAAGCGCCTCTATACGATTTTTTGGATACTGTTCATATAATTGCCTGCAAACCTCCTCTGCATCCGAAAGTCTGCCAAGAATACACAAAATATTTATTTTAAGCGTAATCGATACATATTGGTCCTCACCCATTTCCGTAAGCTTATTAAGAAGTTCCAATGCCTCCTCATGTTTTCCAAGCCTTGAATAAAGCCTTGCCGCTTCATAATAATTTTTTGGATTGGGATGCCCTGTGGAAATAGCTTTTAAAAACGCCTCCAAACTATGCGCAAGCTCTCCGCCCTCCCTTAAGCAGTAGGCAAGATTACACCATGCATAGCAATTTTCTTCATTTTCCTCAAGCGCCTTCTTAAAACATTCTATTGCCTTTATCCTGTCCGAAAGCTCGCTGTAAATAATACCCTCGTCAATCAAATAGTAATCTGAAGGCTCCCTTACAAGCTGCAGTTTTACCTCCTTCAACGCCTTATCATACTGGTTTAGCTGCATATAGGCGTCGCACATTCTTCCATGCGCTCCAAAACTTTCCGCATTTATCTCAAGCGCTTTTTTATAATAATTAAGAGCTTTGTCGGCGTCCTCCATATCCAACAGCAAATCCCCAATAGCCAGAGCCATACGCTCGTTCATAATACCCCGCTTCTCATATTCCCTATACGCCTTCAATGCATCCTCGTTTTTTCCAAGTCCCATAAGAGCTTGGCATTTTAGAAGAAGGTGCTCAAAACAAAATGTTTTATCCCTGTCAAGCGCCTCGTCAGCCATTTTAACAGCCATCTGATAATCCTCTGTCGCTGTATCGCCCTCCTGTAAAAAATATATAATTGCACGCTGATAATAAATCTCCGCTTCGTCGGTACCCGCCGCCATTTTATCCTCTAAAAGCTTACATGCTTCGTCAGTATTCCCAAGTCTTCTTTTAGCCCTTGCAAGCTGAGCGCATAACATATCACTGAAAAATTCAGTACCTATCATGTTCTCTAAAAGGTCGCATACCGCATCATATTCCCCACAGTCGTTAAAAATCTTTGCCTTAATTTCATATGTATCAATATAAGGTAAAATAGACATTGCAAGGTCGCAGTTGTCCAAAGCTTTTGCATACTCCCTCATATAATAGTATGCCTCCGCCTTAAAATGGTATAAATTGGGAATATCTGAATGGTATGAAAGTCCTTCATCGCAGGCTTTTACAGCCTTTTCATACTGCTCCTCCTTAATGTAAATCTGTGCAAGCCTATAATATATCCTTGGAGACGTCACATCAAGCCTCTTACCCTTTTCATATATTTTCTTTGCATCCTCATAGCGTTTTGCCTCACCGTAACAGTAACCCAGATCCTCATAATAGGAAATACAGTCGGGCTCAAACTCTATCATCCTCTCTAAATATGGTATCGCCTCCTCACATTGCTGGTTCTGAATATCCAGATAAACCCTCGCGCACAGCTTACAATAATCCTTCTCTGAATAATTGTCCTTGTCCATGCGCTTAAGAAGCTCCTTTGCCTCGTCAAATTGGCAGGCGTCCGCCAATACGTTGCAATACTCGTACTGCATATTGGGATCGTCAAGTTTTCCCTCATAATAGCTGCGTTTATGCTCTAACGCCTCCTCGCACATAATAATGGCATAATTTTTTACATGGGCGTCATAGGGCAAAATATCCTGAGCCCTTTTAACATACTCCACTGCCTCGTCATAACGCCCCAACTCCTTACAACATGTACTTACTCCTAAAAGTGCGGAAACATCCTCCTTGTTTTCCTCTGCAATCTCCTTATATATCGCCATCGCTTCTTCGAAAAGTCCTGTCTCCAAATAACACCTTGCTTTAAAATTACGGTATTTCTCCCTGTCAGGCTCTATCTCTGACAACTGCCCGCATAATTTTAAAGCCTTTTCATTTTCCTCTAAATGAATATATGTGCGGATTACAAGCATTTGCACATCCGGATGGGATATATCGTAGCTTAAAAGCTGTTCCATTACACTTTTGATTTTCTCCTTATCCTCCTCGTACATAATGCGGTCAAGATGATAATAGCTTTCAAAAAAAGCATCATAATTAATAGGCATATCCTGCGGCACTAAATAATATCTAAAGTTGTCTTCATACTTGGAATTGGCAATCAGATAGTCGATAAAATTGGGAGGAAAATTCTCTGATAACTGTTCTCTTTTGTTTTCCCAATGAAAAAAATTCTCCAATACCTTAAGCACTTCATGCGGGATAAAGATATGGTCGGAAATATAAATCAACAATTTCTCATTACATTCGGCTGACGAATCTATAGCCATGCACAAATCGTCTTCAAGAAGACTCTCCCACTCTGTAATATCAAGCCTTCTGGCATAATCGTTGTAAACCTCGTCCACCCTTTTCATCCACTGTCCTATCTGGCTATTATCCTCCTCAGGCTGCCTTCTTAATAATTCCAACGCTTCTTCATACGCCGCCCTAAGCCGCATAAATCCTTCGTTATCCTTCTCAGGATGATAAACCTTTAAAAGCTTTGAATATGCTCTTTTTATCTCTGCTTCGTCTTCTGTAGGCTGTATCTGCAAAAACTGCCAACAATTCATACAATAATCCTCCTCTATGCAAAATGGGGATACTTTAAAGCATCCCCTTCTTATTGTTCCCTGTTCACTTTAATGACCGCTCAAAGCAGACACAGTCTATCTTCCTTCCATAATCTTACTAATCTTGGTAGCATTATTGGGGTTCATCGCAGCTAGTATATTAGCTCTGGTTGTAGCGTCCATATTAATCAGAATATCGGCAACGAGCGGATAATCTCCCGACATTCCCTCTAAAATAGCGGCGGCAGTCGCCGGCTCCATATTAGTATAAGTTTCAACATACATCTTCAAAGTAGGATCAAGGTTCAATGTGGACACATCGCCTCCTGAATTGTCGCTGCCATTACCACCATCGCTTCCGCCGCTTCCTGAGTCGGATATATCTTCATTCTTTTTATTACTGCTCTTTTTATTGTTCTTCTTTTTAGGCGCCTCAGTAGTTGCGGCCTCGGTTGTAACCTCTGCCTCAGTTGTAGCCTCTACTTCCTCAGTGTTATCCTCCGCTTTAGCTACTGCGTCGCCGGAAGTCTCCTGCTGCGCTGACGCCGGCAAAATCTTATTCACATAAGGAACATCCCCAATAATAGGCCCTAACACTTTAGTACCAAATCCGCCGACATCCAGCTTAATCAGCAGTAATAAAATAAGCAGAAATAATATTACAAGTATAACTGTCAGTCTTGCCGAAGGATTCCTCTGTCCGTTCTCCTCCTTAATCCTGTTAATCTCCTTCTTATTGTCCTTCTGCTGACTCTTAAGATTCTTAATCTGCGCCTTAGCCTCTTTTTTTCTCCGTTTTAATTCCTCTTTGCTTTCATCTGCCATAGCATTATTACCCCACTATCTGTACAATCTATAGTCCTTTCAAGACTCGCTTATGAGTCTTGGCGCGAGATTCGCATCCGCTTTTGCAGACATCTTCTAATCCGAATCTTTGTACATTTTACCACACTTTAGAGAATATTGCTATAAATTTTTAATATCTTTATATGCTTTGGTATATGAACATTTTTCTATTGACATTATAATGAACATTAAAATAAAATAAAGAAGCAGTTACTTTGAATCTGTCAGCCGACAGGCAAACCAAAGTATATTATTAGTTAAACAATTATTAAGGAGGCAGGATTATGAATGAATTTGGTAAAAAAAAGCTGGGCTTTGGATTAATGCGTTTGCCGCTGCTTGATTCCAACGATGCGGCAAGTATTGATATTGAACAGACAAAACAGATGGTGGACGAATTTATTGAGCAGGGCTTTACTTATTTTGATACCGCATGGATGTATTGTGGTTTTGCCAGTGAAAATGCAGCAAAGGAGGCATTGGTTGACCGGTATCCGAGAGATTCCTATACCTTGGCGACTAAGCTTCACGCAGGCTTTTTGCAGAGTAAGGAGGATAGAGACCGTATATTTAATGAGCAGCTCAAAAAGACAGGAGTAGATTATTTTGATTACTATTTACTTCATGATATAGGATATGACCATTATAAGAAGTATAACGAATTAGATTGCTTTACATGGCTTAAGGAGAAAAAAGAGCAGGGATTGGTGAAGCATATTGGTTTTTCTTACCATGATAACGCAAAGCTGCTTGATCAGGTGTTGAGCGAGCATCCTGAGATGGAATTTGTACAATTGCAAATTAATTATCTTGATTGGGAAAGCGAAGGAATCCAGTCTAAAAAATGTTATGAGGCGGCTGTAAAGCATAATATTCCGGTAATTGTAATGGAGCCGATAAAGGGCGGAACCCTCGCTAATGTATCTGAGCCTGTCGAGCAGATATTTAAAAACTATAATTCCGAGGCGTCCGTTGCATCATGGGCAATCCGTTTCGCTGCAAGTCTTGAAAATGTAGTAATGGTACTGAGCGGAATGAGCAATATAGAGCAGCTTCATGATAATATAAGCTATATGAAGGAGCTGGTTCCATTAAATCAGGAGGAGCAGCAGTTAATCAGCAAGGCGGTTACAATGATTAACGGAAATATTTCGATTCCATGTACTGCCTGCGAATATTGTGTAGATGGCTGTCCAAAGAAAATTGCTATTCCGAAGTATTTTTCCCTATATAATGCGGATAAACAGGAGATTAAAGAGAAGGGCTGGACGCCGCAGGGAGAATATTACGACCGTTTGACCGGCGTGTTTGGCAAGGCGAGCGACTGTATAGCATGTGGACAATGCGAGAAGGCTTGCCCGCAGCATTTGCCAATTATTAAACATCTAAGCGCGGTTGCAGAATACTTTGGTAAATAATAAAAACCTATTCGGTTGGTACATAACTTTTCATTTGCAGCCTCATTTTACCAATATTGAACGAATAATTTTATTTATTCCTTGAATACCTACTGTTTCTGTAGTAAAATAGGCGTTAATAAATGTTACATTCGACCTATTGAGATAGGAGGTATATGCTTTGAAGATTTCAACCCGCGGACGTTACTCGCTGCGCATGATGATAGACCTTGCACAGAATTACGATAATGGTTTTGTTTCCCTTAAAGATATATCAAAGAGACAAAATATATCAAAAAAATATTTAGAACAGATTGTTCCATTTTTAAATAGAAGTAAGCTGCTTCATGCAAATAAAGGGCATATGGGCGGCTACAAGCTTGCCAGACGCCCTTCCGAAATTACTGTTCGTGAGATTCTTGAAAGCGCAGAAGGGAGCCTGACTCCGGTAAGCTGCATGGATAATTCTCCCAATCTGTGCGAGCATTATAAAAACTGCCCTACATTTCCTATTTATCAGGGACTATATGATGTTATAATTAATTATCTTGACGGAATCACATTGCAGAATGTGATAGACAATCAACAGGATTTTTTAGAATATAACATATAAAAAAACATCTATGAGCGCTTTACTCATAGATGTTTTTTGATGCTTATTTTTACTCGCTTGCGATTCTTAAAAAGGCTAATAACCTGCCATAATATTTTTAAATTCTTCTACATTTTTGGAAGCTTCCCCACCAAATATAGCTGAACCGGCAACAATTACATTTGCACCCGCCTCAATCACTGAAACAACATTATCAAGCCTGATACCGCCATCCACTTCCACATCAACCTTATCAGCAAGTCCTCTTTCCTCCAACATAATAGACAGCTCCTTCAGCTTAGGCAGCACCTCCGGTATAAATGCCTGACCGCCAAAGCCCGGATTCACACTCATAAGCAGCACCATATCCACTTTATCAAGCACCCACTTAATTGCATCTAAAGGCGTTGATGGATTAAGCGCAACGCCTGCCAAACATCCCAATTCATGAACAGCGGTGATAGTGCGGTCTAAATGCCTGCATGCTTCAGAATGCACACACAATAAATCAGCTCCCGCATTTTTAAAATCCTCCAAATATCTAATTGGTTCTTCAATCATCAAATGAATATCAAATATCTGCTCTGTCAATGGGCGTATTCCCTTTACTACCGGCGCACCGTAAGAAATATTGGGTACAAATGCACCATCCATAACGTCAATGTGTACATAATCTGCAGCGCTAATAGAAGCAAGCTCCTCTCCTAATCTCGAAAAATCTGCCGATAATATGGAGGGGGACAACATGTACCCTGATTTTCTTTTATTTTTATAATCTGCCACCACCCTACCATCTCCTTTTTTGCTTTACTTCTTCCACCATCTGTTTATAATTATCATAGCGAATAGAGCTTATTTTACCTTCGTTAAGCGCTTCTTTTACGCCGCAATCCGGTTCATTTATATGCATACAGGTCAAAAACCGGCAATACTGCTCATATTCTTTAAACTCCCAAAAATAATCGCGAATCTCCTCTACGCTGCATTCATCTACATAAAGAGAACTAAACCCGGGAGTATCTACAATATAGCTGTCTCCCTCCACATTAAAGATTTCTGAATGCCTTGTTGTATGTCGTCCTCTTTTTATTTTTTCACTTACCCTGCCGGTTTCCATTTCAGCCTCCGGCGCCAATATGTTTAACAATGAAGATTTGCCAACTCCGGAGGGGCCTGCAAAAACAGTAGTCTTATGCATAAGCAGCTTTCTTACCTCCTGCACTCCTTCTTCCTTTAAAACGCTAATAAAGCAAACCTTATGCCCGCTTTTCTCATAGGTTTGCTCTAATTGTTTTATTTCGCTTGAATCTACTATATCCACCTTATTAAAACATATAATAGTAGGCACATTCTGCTTTTTCATCATTAGAAGAAAACGATCCAGCAAATTAAAATTAGGATTAGGCTCTGCGGCTGCAAAAACTACAAGAGACTGATCAACATTTGCCACTGCAGGTCTAACCAGCGTATTGGCTCTTGGCAATATATCAGTTATATTTCCCAATTTTTCGCTTTCATTAAGCACGCTGATTAGTACATTATCCCCTACCAAAGGCTTCATTCCCTGATTCCTGAAAACGCCCTTTGCCTTACACTCATATACTCCATGCTTCTCAACATGAATGTAGTAAAATCCTCCCACTCCCTTTATAATCTTACCCTTTAGCTCATTCATATTTATCTACCAACCTTTAGCTTGCTGACAAGGAAATAGTCTGTGAGGAAACCTTAGTTCCATCCAGATAAATAATAAGGGTAGCTTTATTTTTCTTGCTCTCCACATTAATTGGAAATGGGAAAGAGCTATGGGTTACATCCACATCATAAATCGGATTGTTACTGCCATCCAGAAATACCTGCAATCTTGCAGATTCTGCTTCTGCATCCATAATGTCGCCAAGATTATATGTTCCCTTATAGGTAACATTTGACACATCCGGCCCTTCGCTCACTGTAAGTCCCACAACTGTTCCGGTAGTAAGCTTAGTACCTTTTTCACGATCCTGCGCAATAATCTCTCCCTTATCGTAAGTATCACTGTAAGCCTTTGTATATGACCATTTGAGCCCCAATGCATCCAATTTCTTCTCTGCTTCATCCATAGACATGCCAACAACAGAAATCATTGTAACTTCCTTTACTTCTTTACCCTGACTTACAGTAATTGTTACTGTAGCGCCTTTAGGCGCATCTGTATTGCCCTTTGGATTCTGTGAAATAACCTTGCCCTCCTCAACTGTATCGCTGTTAGCGTAAGCATATTTTACATCAAAGCCCTCCTGCTTCAACACTGTTTCTGCATTTTCACCTTTATAATTAGTTACATCCGGCACCGTCACAGAACTGTTGCCTGAGCTAACTAACAGTTTTATCTCTTCGTCTGTGCTAACCTCGTCTCCGGCGTCCGGCGACATAGATATAACCTTACCTTCTTCCACCTCGTCGCTTTCTTCACGTTCCACATAAATATTGTTAAATCCTTCTTCAGACAAGGTTCTCTTTGCCTGTTCTAAATCGTCTCCAACTACAGACGGAAGCTCTTTCTTTTCTCCGGTTTCTTCTGTAGACGCTATATCAGTAGTTGCGCTTGAATCCTTTTCACTGGTCTTTTTATGATTTCCTCCAAAGGCTCCGGCAAACTTTGCAATCAAAAATATTATCAGCATTACCACTAAAACAGCGGCAACCACTCCAAGCACTTTAGCCAGACGTTCAAGCTTCGGATCCATTTTATCCTCGTCAAATTCTTCCTCTTGTTCGTCCTCCTCGTCCTCTACATAGTTTGGAGCTTCTCTATAAGGCGTCTCCTTGGACTGCTCTTTAATCGCCTTAACCTCTGTTTCCTCCATCATACGCGTAGGGGCTCCGTCCAACAATGTGGTCAATTTAACAAAATTGCCGGAAGGATCCGCCTCCACCCGTCTAAGGTCGGCAATCAGGGCGTTTGCAGTCAAATAACGTCTTTCCGGTTTTTTCTGCGTACATTTTGCAATCACCTTCTCAAAGCTTGGCAAAATATCGGGATAATACTCAGAAGGCGCAATCATTTCATTCTGAATATGCATTAATGCAACTGTTACATTATTATCTCCCTCATATGGCACTCGTCCTGTTACCATCTCATACATCGTGATTCCAAGAGAATATATATCGCTGCGCTCGTCGCTAAAGCCTCCTCTTGCCTGCTCCGGAGAAATATAGTGAACAGAGCCTATAGCATTGGAGGAAATAGTCGTACTGGTGGCTGCCTTTGCAATACCAAAGTCTGTCACCTTCAAAATGCCTGATGGCGAAACAATTATATTCTGCGGCTTAATATCTCTGTGAATAATATGATTATCATGCGCAACCTCAATTCCTGAAGCAATCTGCAGTGAAAAATTCACTGCCTCCGACACTGACAAATGTCCCTTGTTCTGAATGTACTCCTTAAGCGTAATTCCTTCAACCAATTCCATAACAATATAGTGGACTCCCTCATCATCCCCTACATCATATACATTTACAATATTGGGATGAGACAAGCCCGCCGCAGATTGCGCCTCCACCCTGAACTTGCTGACAAAAGTCTTGTCATTACTGAATTCCTCCTTCAATACCTTAATGGCAACGTGGCGGTTCAATCTATGGTCTAATGCTTTATATACAACACTCATTCCACCGGAACCTACGGTATCTATTATTTCATATCTATCTGCTATCATAACGCCTGGCTGCAACATATTTTCATCTCCTTATTCGTTCACAATCACAACTGCTGCTATATTATCGTATCCACCATAGTAATTAGCCTTATCTATTAAATATCTAACCATATCGTCTATATCCCTGTCAGATGAGATAATTTGCTTTAGTTCCTCATCATCTATCATATTGGATAAACCGTCTGAACAAATTAGTACCTTGTCCTCAGGCTGCATTTCTATCTCAAAAAAATCCGGAAGAACCTCAGCTTCTACGCCAATCGCTCTTGTAATCACGTTCTTGCGCGGGTGCCTTCTCGCCTCTGACGGAGTAAGCTCGCCCCTTCTAACAAGCTCGCCCACAAGAGAGTGATCTATTGTCACCTGACGTATAGTATCGTTATGGAGCAAATACAAACGACTGTCTCCTACATTTACCACATATCCCTTTCCGTTGATTACGGTTATTGCTACAAATGTAGTACCCATACCTCGAAATGCCTCTTCTGATTGGGCTTCCTGATACACCTCTTCATTTACCCAGCCTAGAAGCGTGCGCATAAGCGTAACCGGATTGGTCTGTTTTGTCTGCTCTGCCAGCTCTACAAACCTGTCCACTGCAAAATGCGAGGCATGGTCGCCTGCCTTGTGGCCTCCCATACCGTCTGCTACGATATAGAGGTTAGGAAATGCGCCAACAGGCACATCAGAACAAAACATATAATCCTGATTTGTATTCCTTTTCTTTCCTACATCAGTATTACCGCACGATTTCATTGGGTTCCTCCTTGTCTAAAGTACACTATTACACATTCTCTAATATTAGCATAGATACTGCAAAAAGGCAAGAGAAAGCGTACTCTCTTGCCCTTTTCATCTGTCTGCATAGCTCCGTCTCAACTGTCCGCACGAGCTGTTTATATCTGCTCCAAGCGTTCTCCTTACAGTAACATTTACATGATTTTTCTCAAGTATGCTTCTAAACCTTTCAATCCTTTCCGGCTCAGACTGCTTATAATCCCTCTCCTTTATCGGGTTCACAGGAATCAGATTCACATGGCAGAGCATACCTTTTAGAAGGTCTGACAGCATTTTTGCATGTTCCTCACTGTCATTATATCCTTGTACCATACTGTATTCAAAAGTAACTCTCCTGCCCGTTTTTTCTATAAAATACCGGCAAGCCTCAAGAATGTCCTCTATAGAGTATCGGTTTGCAACCGGCATAAGCCTGCGTCTCATATCGTCCGTAGGCGCATGTAAAGAAATAGCAAGCGTAGCAGAAAGCTTCCTATCTGCAAATTTGCGTATTCCCTCTACCAGCCCGCAAGTGGAAACCGTAACATTTCTTCCGCTTATATTAAGTCCCTGCTCAGAATTAAGAATCTCCATAAATTTAAGCAAATTATCAAAATTGTCAAATGGTTCTCCGGTTCCCATAACCACCACATGAGACACTCTCTTTCCGGTAATCCTTTGAATGTTATATACCTGCAAAAGCATCTCCGACGGTTCAAGATTCCTGACCAAGCCTCCTAAGGCAGACGCACAAAAATAACATCCCATGCGGCACCCCGCCTGCGAAGAAATGCATACTGAATTGCCATGCTTATACTGCATTATCACACTCTCAATAATATTATCATCCTTAAGCTTAAATAAAAATTTATTTGTACCGTCAAGCTTTGACTGAAGCCTTTGTACTTCTTCTATATAAGGCAGCGGATACTCCTTAGACAGCTTCCTTCTAAGCTCTTTTGGAAGATTATTCATTTCACCATAATCCCACACCAGCTTATTATGAAGCCAATCATAAAGCTGTTTTGCCCGAAATTTCTTTTCACCCATCTGTTCTATAGCGCTATTTAATTCTTTTATATTTAAAGATAGTAAATCTGCCATAATTCTCCTACTTTGACCGCTCTTTTCTTAAGCACGCAATATAACTTCCATCCATCGGCATTACGCCCGGCAAAAGCTGAGCCTCGTAATATTTTTGAAATTCCCTATGTTCATTCAGTATCCAATCAATGTTATCACAATTTTCCCGCTTATTTACCGTACATGTACTATAAATCAAATATCCTCCGGTTTTAACATACTCCAAGGATATTTTAAGCATATCCCGCTGTAACAAAATAAGCTGCTCAATCTGCTGCTCATTTATCTCATAACAAATATCCTTTTTTCTTCCTAGAACACCCAGCCCCGAACATGGCGCATCCAGAAGCACAACATCAACATTACCAAACAGCTCATCAGAAGCATCCAAAGCATCCCTAACCTCGCATACCACATTGGTAAGATTAAGCCTTTCAACTGTTTCCTTAAGCTTATCAACCTTTGCCTTTGCCACATCTCTGGCAATCACCCTGCCTCTCTTACCCAATATCTCTGCGGCAAATGCAGTCTTTCCTCCGGGAGCAGCGCACATATCAAGCGCCAATATGTCCTCCTTGTCATAACCGGCAACCTGCTTAAAAATAATCCCTGAAATCATGGCCCCTGCGTCCTGAACCGTATACATGCCCTTTAAAAAGCTATCATAAATGTTTAAATAGTCAATTCCCTCCAGATAAAACGCTGTGTCCATAAGCTCATCAAAAACTTTATCCCCCAACGCCTTCTTAGCCGCTTCATTTAACGGAAGACGTCTTGAAACAATTCCCTCCTTCTCCCACTCTGAGCTAAGGCTTTTTATATCTGTTATACACTGATTTATTCTGACGGTAAGAGGACGCCGACTTACCGTATCCATCGCCATAATTTCTGCATTTTCCAAACCATACTGACTTACCCACTGTCCTATTATCCATTCGGGAATTGAATAATATATGCTTAAATATTTTTCAGGATACTTTTGTCTGTCAGGATAAGAAATGCTTTCCTTTTCCTTTGCCAAATTGCGCAAAACCCCATTGACAAATCCTGACAAACCGCTAAAACCCCGCTTTTTTGCAAGCTTAACCGCCTCGTTACACGCTGCGGAGTCCGGTACGCTGTCCATAAAAAGAATCTGGTACGCCCCCATGCGCAAAATGCAGCGTATTAATGGCTTACATTTATGGATTGGCGTATTAGATATTTTATCAATTACATAATCTAGACGAAGCTTATACTCCATAACGCCTTCACAAAGCCTTGTCAAAAACGCCCTGTCCTGCTTCTTAAGATACTGGTATTTCATAAGCTGCGTATGTAATGTATCATTAAATTTAAAATGTTCCTTTTCTACCGCCGCCAGCACCTCAAGCGCCAGCTCTCTTACATTACAATTTACTGCCATATGTTATCCCTTCTATTGCCATTCATAGCTATACTTCACATATTAAAAAACCGCCTGTTAGTCTTTATGCAAACTTCGGTCTGCTTTAGCAGACGCCTTCCTATCCGAATCCCTTTGCCTAAATGGGCGATATCATCTCTTGCTTGTCAGCACTGTATCTGTATTAATATTGTATCCCCTTAAAAAAGCATCTGTTTCCATACGCTTCTTACCTTCAAGCTGCAGCTCATTTATCCTCAAATAGTCACGCCCCGCTTTTACAATAAAATGCCTTTTATCAACATATATAACCTGTCCGTTACTGCCGCCCTTAACAGCATTCTCCGGCAGCTCCTCCTCACTTACAATATCCGCACTCCACAGCTTAAGCAGCTTACCATTGCAAAATGTATATGCGCTGGGCCATGGATTAAGCCCCCTAATCAATCTCTCTATATCTATAGCTTCCCTGTTCCAGTCAACATTTCCTAACGTCTTTTTCAGCATATGGGCATATGAGCTTTCATTATCATTCTGTTTTACAGGATTGATATTACCATTCTCCAGCTCGTCTAAAACCTCAACTAAAAGCTTTGCTCCCGCTTCAGCCAGCTTATCATGGAGACTTCCGCCGGTTTCATTTTGTGAAATTGGAACAACCGCTTTTTTAAGCATATCCCCTGTGTCAAGCCCTTTTTCCATATACATAATGGTAACTCCGCTCTCTCTTTCTCCGTTTATAACCGCCCACTGAATCGGAGCCGCGCCTCTGTACTTAGGAAGGAGCGAAGCATGTACATTTATGCAGCCATACTTTGGAAGCTTCAAAATGCTTTCGGGTAAAATCTGCCCATAGGCTGCCACAACTATAACATCCGGTTTATATTCTTTAAGCTTATCAATCGCCTGCTCTTCCTTTATACTGACCGGCTGGATAACCGGTATATGCTCGCGAACCGCTGTTTCCTTTACCGGAGTATACTGCATTGACTTTCCCCGCCCCTTTGGTTTATCAGGCTGGGTAACAACCGCTGCAACCTCATGTCTGCTCTTAATCATCGCCTCAAGCGTTCCCACCGCAAAATCCGGCGTCCCCATAAAAATAGTCCTCATACTACTCCTCCTTATATCTCTTTACTAAGTCGTCCTCCATCTGATATTACATTCACCTGCCGGAATTATTCTCCTCATAATCATCCACATTACAAAGCGGCGAATCTGCAACGTCTTTATAAAGGATTCCATCCAAATGGTCATATTCGTGGCATATTGCCCTTGCCAGCAATTCATCCGCCTCAATAGTAAACTTCTCCATGTTTTTGTCGTATGCCTCGCAAACCACATGGTTTGGGCGGGTTACTGTAGCAATCTTTCCCGGAAGACTTAAGCACCCTTCTCCGCCTGTCTGCTCGCCGGATTTTTCAACAATCACAGGATTAATAAATGTAAGAGGCCCGTCTCCAACATCAATTACAAAAAGACGTCTAAGAACTCCTACCTGAGGTCCGGCCAATCCAACACCATTTTCCTCATACATTGTATCAAACATATCCTCAATCAATTCCTTAATTCTAGGCGTCAATTCCGTCACTTCTTTACAAGTCTTTCTTAAAATCGGATCGCCGTCATAACGCAAATTACGAATTGCCATTTTCATTACCTCCATTTTTAATACATTGGGTTCTATGCCCATAGCCTTGTTATATCAATATATATTCATAGGATCAAAATCAAAATAAACTCTGGTACGCTTTGAAAAACTGTCGCATTTAACATAGTCTTCTATTATATTTTTTATCCTGACTAACTCCTGATAATCATCATACTTAATGTATAAAATCCTGCGGTATACGTCCTGTACCCTATAAACAGAAGCCTCGCCGGGGCCTATACACTCAGGCCTTTGTTCATTCTCCATACCTCTTATATATTGTTTTACAATCTCCGCTATACTCTCTGAATCCTTTTCTACCTGAACCTTATTATCCGCTGCCATAAATACTGCCAGCATATGTGAAACCGGAGGATATCTAAGCAGCTTACGATAAGCAATCTCCTCCTGATAAAAGCCCTCGTAATCCTGCCTTGCGGCGGCAGCTATAGCATACTGCTCCGGCCTGTAGCACTGAATAATCATATGCCCTCTTTTATCTCCTCTGCCGGCTCTTCCAGCCGCCTGTGTCAAAAGGTCAAACGTCCTCTCGCCAGAGCGGAAATTCTGTTCATACAAAGACATATCCGCTGCCAGCGCCGCCACCAGCGTCACCTTTGGGAAATCGTGTCCCTTCACAATCATTTGCGTGCCTACCAATATATCGGCCTCCTCATTGGCAAATGCTGCCAGCAGCTTTTCGTGTCCTCCCTTCTGCTTCGTGGTATCCGCATCCATTCTAAGCACCCTCGCCTCTGGAAACGCCATATGTAGCTGCTCCTCCACCTTCTCTGTTCCTGTTCCAAATGAGCGTATATATCCGGAACCGCACTCAGGACACTTAAGCGGAATCTTCTCCTCATATCCGCAGTAATGGCATACCAGTCTTGTCTTTCCATGAAGCTTCAGCGAGACGTCGCAATGTGAACATTTTACTACAAATCCGCATTTCCTACAAGAAACAAAGCTTGCATAGCCTCTGCGGTTTATAAATAAAATGCTCTGTTCCCCTTTAAAAAGACGCTCCTTAACCGCCGCTTGTAATGTTCGGCTAAACATTTTAAAGTTTCCTGCCGCAAGCTCATTTCGCATATCCACCACCTCAACTGTGGGCAAAACAGCGCCTGCCGCCCGTTTCTTCAATGAAAGCAGCTTATATTCCCCTTTCATTGCTCTGTGGAAGCTCTCTACTGATGGAGTAGCAGAACCCAGCACCACACTGGCATTTGCAAGCTCCGCCCGCCTTATAGCAGTTTCCCTTGCATGATACTTAGGCGGACTTTCGCTTTTATAGCTGGTTTCATGCTCCTCGTCTATTATAATAAGCCCCAGATTAGAAAATGGTGCAAATAATGCCGAGCGCGGGCCAATCATAATCTTTACTTCACCCTTTTTAGCCCGCTCGAACTGGTCATACCGTTCCCCTTTGGAGAGTTTAGAATGAACAACTGTAACCAAATCCCCAAAACGGTTGGCAAACCTCCTTACTGTCTGATATGTCAATGCAATCTCAGGAATAAGAACAATTGCCTCTCTTCCTTCCTCAAGCACTTTTTCAAGCATTTCAAGGTATACTTCTGTCTTTCCGCTTCCTGTCACCCCATATAATAAATAAGTTTTATATTCGTGATTACTATAATCACAGCAGAATATATCCGTTATACTTTGCTGCTCTGCGTTCAGCCTGTGTACCGGAAGAATACCTGTCTTTGATGTAGTCGGATTGCGGTATTCCCTTGTAGAAAGCTCTTTTATAATACCATCGCTATACATAGTATTAATGGTAGAGTATGGAATATGCAATGCATGAACCGCCATGTTTTTTGTAAGCGTTTTATCCTCCAATAAAGCCCTTAAAAGCCTAACCTTTGCAACATAATGCTTACTCTCATAAGCAGCTAATAATTTTTCAGCATCATTTTCCTCCACTGCCAGAGAATAATATACTTTGGATTTTTCATTTATCTTCGCCTTTATCGGCAGCACAACAGATAACGCCTGAACCAAGGTCGAGCCATACTGCTCCCGAATCCAGTATGCTAACTGTAACAGTTGTCCCTCCACCAATGAAGAATCACATAAAACCCTTGTAATCCCCTTAATCCGCTCAGGCTCGTAATCAGGAGTATTTTTGATTCTCATAACAAAACCCCTTCTCTCACGATTATTCTTTCCAAAGGGGATTGCAACCTGCGCTCCAACTGTTATGCTTTCCTCTAATTCCTCTGGGATGGAATAGGTAAAAATACGGTCTAACGCCTGCACAACGATATCTACAATCACTTCTGCATACAGCAACCCTTCCACTCCCTTCGCAAAATGCATCATAAACACAAACACAAGAAGGGCTTTTGTAATCCCTGATTACAAAAGCCATTCAAACCTTACATCTCCTCTTCGTCTCCCACAATCTTAACCTTGCCCTGATATAACTCGTCAATGGCTGATGAAAGCGGTTTCTTGTTATACTCGTCTTCCTCCACCAACGGTTTTTCTCCGTCAATAATCTGCCTTGCCCTCTTAGAGGTTGCAATCACAATAGAATACCGGCTTTGGACAACAGGCTGCTCCCCCGGCTCTACATCATGGTTTACCACGTCCATTAAATCTGTATAAGATGGATGAATCATAATATTACTCCTTTCCTATCTCCATAAGTTCTCTTTTTATATGCTCAATAAATCCTGCATTATGGCTGGACTTACTTGCTTCCGCTTTAATAATGCCCTGAATACTGTCAACACAGGCTTCTAAATCATCATTTATTACAATATAATCATATACGCTCATACTGTTACTCTCAACCACCGCCTGTTTCATGCGCTTTTGCACTGTTTTCAAATCCTCGCTTCCACGCCCCACTAAACGCTCTTTTAGCACTGCCGCGCTTGGCGCTGTAACGAACATCAAAACCGCCTCAGGATACTGATTCTTAATGTTCATAGCCCCCTGCACTTCAATCTCTAAAATGACATTATTACCCTTTGCCATCTCCTGTTCAACAAAAGCTCTCGGAGTACCATAATAATTATCAACATACTGGGCATACTCAATAAACCCATTATAATCTATCAGATTCTCAAACTCTTCCTTTGTTTTAAAATGGTAATCTTTTCCGTCTACTTCTCCCGGTCTTGGCGCCCTTGTGGTACAGGATACTGATAAGCTATAACCAAATCTGTCCACCAAACGCTTTACAATGGTACCCTTGCCTGCCCCTGAAAAACCGGAAATGACAATCAAAAGCCCCTTTTTCTCCATGCTTCTCACCTTCTAAAATCTATTACTATATTATCACAGCGCCGCCCTTAATTCTGATAGAACTACCGGCAAAACTATCTATACTGCCTATTGCCTAACAATCTACTCAATATTCTGAATCTGTTCCCTTACCCGCTCAATCTCAGTCTTTAAATCAATGCCAATATTGGAAATGGTAATGTCATTTGCCTTGCTTAAAATTGTATTGGACTCCCGATTCATCTCCTGTGCGATAAAATCAAGCTTTCTTCCAATACTATCGTTACTCTGGTCAGAAGCTTCTGCATGGCTTAAAACCTCCTTAGCGCTTGACACATGACTTCTAAGACGCACTGTTTCTTCATCTACACAAATCTTATCTGCAAATATTGTAACCTCTGTTGCAAGCCTTCCTTCGTCAATAGAACTGTCGGCAAGAAGCTCCTTTACCTTATCAGAAAGCTTATTCCTGTACTCTGCTATAATATCAGGAGAACGCTTCTCCACCTGCTCTACAAGTTTTAATATATTATCTAATTTTCCCATCAAATCGTCATACAGGCGTTTTCCTTCATCTTCTCTTGCTTTAAGAAAATCTTCACATGCCTCGCGCAGCGCGCCTTCTACGAACTGCCATAATTCGTTCTCATCTGTAGATTTTTCTTTAAGCGACAATACCTCTGGAAATCTGGATAACTGGCTCGCCTTTAAGTCATTCGCAATATCAAATGTCTTGCTAATTCTTTCAATATATTCATAATATTCTCTAGCAATAACCTCATTATAATATACGCTGCTGTTGCCCTCTGAAGCATCCTCATAAGTGAAATATATATCTACCTTTCCCCTTTGAATATACTCCTTCAATATATTGCGCATCTTGATTTCAAATGGAGCCAGCACCTTCGGCATCTTAAAACTAATATCACTATACCGATGATTAACTCCTTTCATCTCGATAATTATATTACGATTTTCATCAGAACGCTCTGAACGTCCAAAACCTGTCATACTTTTTATCATGGCAAAGTCCTGCTTTCCTCTAGTATAATAAGTAAAAACATACCATTTTATTATAAAGCAAATTACTTTGTGCGTCAAGGTTTCCGGCCTATGAGATTATTTTCAAATTATTTATCTAATCCTCCATCTTACTGTTTCCAACATCAACCACTACCTTATATCCTATGGATTCCATCTGTTCTTCAAGCCTGACTTTGCCCTCCGCCGCTTCTTCTCCACTGCTTATTTTATTGTCGTAAATGGCATACTTTTTCCTTACATTTATCGGGGAAAGATTAGGCATAACAACGTTTGCCCCCGCCAAAATTCCAAGCTGTCTTCCGTTAGGAGCTATAGTCCCCAACGCTGTTGTTGCCGGCAAAAGTACCTTCGGCAAAAGCAGTCTCAGTATAGCCAGCAGCTTTAAGGTAAGCTCCAAAGCGCCATTATTCTCCTCTGCGAAAGGGGTATCCTTCTGTGAAATAAATGGGCCTATCCCTACCATATGCGGTGAAAATTTCTTCAGGAACATAAGATCCTTTACCAGATGCTTTGTTGTCTGGTAAGGACTTCCCACCATAAATCCCGCTCCTACCTGATAACCAATTTCTTTTAAATCCTTTAAACATCTCATACGATTTTCATAGGACATTTGCGGAGGATGCAGCATACTGTAATGTTCGCAGTCCGCTGTCTCATGCCTTAGCAAATATCTGTTTGCTCCCACCATATACCACTCCTCATAAGCTTCTCTCTCCCACTCCCCAAATGAAAGTGTAATTGCACAATCCTTATAAGCTCTGCGAATACCGCTAACAAGCTCTGTAATCATATCTTTAGTGTATCCGTAATCCTCTCCTCCCTGTAATACAAAAGTCCTATATCCCAAATCATAACCGCATCTGCAGCAATCAATAATCTCCTCATATTTAAGCCTATACCGCTCCGCCTTAGAATTGCTGCGTCGAAGTCCGCAGTAATAGCAGTCGTTTCTGCAATAATTAGTAAACTCAATCAAGCCTCTTATATAAACATCCTTGCCATACCAGCGTTCTCGTTCTGCTCTGGCACATTCAAAAAGATATTCTATCTCCTCTTTTTTTTGCCACAGCAATAATTTTTGAAGTTTTTCTTCTGTCAAAATATGTTCTTTTGCCAGCTCGTCTATAATACCAACTATACCTTTATCCATAATCTCTCCTTATTCAAGACTCTCTTGCAAGTCTTGGCGCAAGCTTCTGAGCTGATTTAGCAGACGCTTTCTTATCCGAAGCTTTAGCGTATCCTCGCAGAGCGTATATCAGAATCCACACATACAAAAAACTGTGCATCACAAGATGCACAGTTTTCTAATTCCTATAAATACCAAAACATTATAACTTCTTAACCTTTACATCACGATTCTTAATCATCTTGGAATATTTCTTAAACTTACTCTTCTTAATCTTAATTGCAGTACCCTTATCCAAACCAGTAAACGCTTTCTTGTTCATAGAAGTAATATTGGCGGACTTAATATTAATCTTTTTAAGCTTTTTACACTTCTTAAAAGCATTCGCCTTTATACTGGTTACTTTATAAGTATCCCCTTCAATCTTAACTGTAGACGGAATGGTAACAGACTTAGCTTTCTTATCTGCGGCACAAACAGCAACCGTATCCTTCTTAGTATTAGTTACCTCATAAGTAACCTGAGAAAGCTTAAATGTATCGCCCTTCTTAACAAATACCTCGTCTACCTCTGACATAA